>CAZXXV010000051.1:0-13220 GCA_964644725.1 uncultured bacterium | reverse complement strand
TGCTGCCTCCCGTAGGAGTCTGGGCCGTGTCTCAGTCCCAGTGTGGCCGGTCACCCTCTCAGGTCGGCTACTGATCGTCGCCTTGGTAGGCCGTTACCCCACCAACTAGCTAATCAGCCGCAGGCCCATCCCTCAGCGAGAGCCGCTTGCGCTCGCCCCCTTTGGTCCCCCAGGGATGCCCCCAGGGGACGTGATCTGGTATTAGCCCCGCTTTCGCGGGGTTATTCCTAACTGAGGGGCAGGTTGCCCACGTGTTACTCACCCGTTCGCCGCTGTACTCATCCCCTTGCGGGGACTTTCTCGCTCGACTTGCATGTGTTAGGCACGCCGCCAGCGTTCGTTCTGAGCCAGGATCAAACTCTCCGAGTAATTTTCTTCCCTCTTGCGAGAGATCTCGGACCACCCCGTCTCTGGCAGACGGGGTTGGAATTGCGCGTGTGTCCACCCACAAGCCAGTAGCAATGATATTCAGTTGTCAGAGAACAGACGTGGCGGGCCCTAACACCTCCCGCCACATGGAAATCTAGAACATTTACCCTGGCCGGTCAAGGCCCCATTCGACATGGTCCTCCTGCCAGCGGAATTATCTTTTACCTTACTTTCCCAGATATGTCAAGCGGTTTCTTCGCCGTCTGCCGAAAAATCGAAATCGCCTATCGGGGTGGCAAGACCCTGAAAAACCGCCGCTTTCCGACCTGGATTCTCCGCTCCCGGTCGAGGACCACCCGGAAATCTTCGTCCCGGATGACCTCCCCGTCCACCTCGACTCCCCCCTGGCGGATCAGCCGCCTGGCCTCGGACCCGCTGGAGGCAACTCCGGCAAACGTCACCAGGCGAACGATCCAGACCTTCCCGCCGGGCTCCATGAGCTCGGCTGAAGGCGTCACCGCCGGCGCATCGGCCGGAAAGACCCGGGCACTGAAGACCTCGTCGAATCGGCGGGCCGCCTTCTCGGCGGCCTCGTCCGAGTGGTACTGAGCCACCAGGGCCTTCGCCAGCCGCACTTTGGCGTCCCTCGGGTGCACCGAACCCTTGGCCATCCCTGCCTGGATCCCTGCGATCTCCTCCCGGGGGATGGCGGTCGCCAACTCCATGTAGCGCATGATCAAGCTGTCGGGGATGGACATGGCCTTCCCGAAGATCGTCTCCGGGGGCTCGTCAATGCCGATGTAGTTCCCCAGGCTCTTGCTCATCTTCTGGACGCCGTCCAGTCCCTCCAGGATCGGCAGCGTCATGATGACCTGGGGCGCCATGCCATTATCCCGCATGAGCTCGCGTCCGACCAGCAGGTTGAATTTCTGGTCTGTCCCGCCCAGCTCCACGTCGGCACGCAGCGCCACGGAATCGTACCCCTGCAGGAGCGGGTACAGGAACTCGTGGAGGCTGATCGGGCGCCCCTCGGCAAAACGCTTCTGGAAATCATCCCGCTCCAGCATCCGCGCTACCGTGTACCGCGCGGCCAGCTTGATTATCCCCTCGGACCCCAGCGCCTTCCCCCAGCGGCTGTTGTACTCGATGATCGTGCGCTGGGGATCCAGGATCTTGAAGATCTGTCGCTTGTAGGTCTCGGCGTTCTCCCGGATCCGCTCGACGGTCAGGGGCTGGCGGGTCTCGGAGCGGCCGCTCGGATCCCCGATCATCCCGGTGAAGTCGCCGATGAGGAAGATGACGTCGTGCCCGAGGGCCTGGAACTCCCGCAGCTTGTGGATGACCACGGTGTGCCCGATATGGAGGTCCGGTGCCGTGGGATCCAGGCCAAGCTTGACCCGCAACGGCGTCCCGGTGGAGAGCGACCGGCGGAGCTTTGCGTACAGCTCCTCCTCCACCAGGAGATCCACCGCCCTCGCCTTCAGCACGTTTAACTGTCGCCGGGCTTCCCGATCCACGTCCATGTCGCTCGCTCCGATTCGACTGGCCCCGATCCGGATCATTCGTTACAGCTCCCTTGTGCGGACCTCTGCGGGAAATCGAGTGCGTCGAGCATTCCGGATCGGGGCAGGCAGGCGCATCTTGTACCACAGCGACTGGGGCGTCGCAACCGAAAAGGCCTGGACCCGATCCGCCGCGAGTCCAGGACGAATCGTGCCGCGGGTCGCGCCCTTTCCTCCGCCCCCTCCGTATGCTATAGTTCCGCCACCATGGCGTTCAGCAGACGTGCCGGGCGGTCCTACGGCAGCCGGCAGGCATTTCGCCGTCGCCTCGTCTTCGTTGGCCTGTGGGGCCTGCTGATCTCCCTGGTCATCGGGCTGGGCGCAGCCGCCGGCGTCTTCGTCGGGTTCCTCCGCGATCTCCCCAGCCTGGACGGCCTCGAGGGCTACCAGCCCAGCATCACGACCACCCTCTACACGGATCAGGGTGAGCCCTTTGCCTCCTTTTACGAGCAGCGGCGCATCCTGCTCCCCCTCGCCAAGATCCCGCTCCAGCTGAAACAGGCCGTGCTGGCGGTCGAGGATTCCCGCTTCTACGAGCATCGCGGCCTCTCCCCCCGCGCCATCGCCCGCGCCATGATCATGAATGTCCTGAGCCGGCGAAAGTCCCAGGGGGGGAGCACCATCACCCAGCAACTGGCCCGCGTCCTCTTCCTCACACCCGAGAAGAGTTTCACCCGCAAGATCAAGGAGGCTCTTCTGGCCGTCGAGATCGAGAAGCACTATTCCAAGGACAAGATCCTGGAGCTGTACTTCAACCAGGTCTACTTCGGCCACGGGGCCTACGGGGTGGAGGCTGCGGCCCAGACCTATTTCAAGAAATCGGTCGCGGAGCTCAACCTGGCCGAGACGGCCATGCTGGCCGGGCTGCCCAGCGCCCCCAACCGGTTCTCGCCCATCCTGGAGCCGGGGCGCGCCCGGCGCCGGCGAGACCACGTGCTCAATCGCATGGTGGAGATGAAGTTCATCACCCGGGCCCAGGCCGAGGTGGCCAGCCGGACCCCGTTCGACGAGACCCTCTTCACGCGTAGCCGAACCATTGCCCCCTACTTCGTCGAGCACGTCCGGCAGTCGCTGGAGGAGACCTACGGAGCATACACGCTCTACAACAGCGGGCTGAAGGTTTACACGACGCTCAACCTGAAGATGCAGCGCGCGGCCGAAGAGGCGCTGGTCGGCGGCCTCCGCGACCTCGACAAAGCCCGGGGCTATCGCCCCCGAAAGGAGCGGGGCCCGGATCCGGCGCGGGCGCGCATCGGCCCCTACACGCCGCGGACCGGTGAGATCCTCCCCGGCACCGTCCTGAAGGTGAAGGCAAAGTCCCTGGAGGTTCAGCTCGGGCGCTACCGAGGTGAGATCCCCCTCGAGAGCATGCAGTGGACGAAGATCAGCAACCTGGCCGGGGCGTTTCGGGAGGGGGATCCCATCCTGGTCCAGGTGCTGTCCGTGGATGAGCGGCGAAGGGTCGCAGACTTGGTCCTGGAGCAGGACCCGGAACTCGAAGGTGCCCTGGTGGCTCTCGACCCCCGGGACGGGGCGATCAAGGCCATGATCGGGGGATACGATTTCGAGCGCAGCAAGTTCAACCGGGCCACCCAGGCCAAGCGGCAGCCCGGCTCTGCCTTCAAGCCCTTTGTGTACGCCACCGCCTTCGACCGGGGGCTCACACCCTCCACGATGATCGAAGACTCCCCCATCACCTT
This sequence comes from uncultured bacterium, assembly GCA_964644725.1. Lineage (GTDB taxonomy): Bacteria > Methylomirabilota > Methylomirabilia > Methylomirabilales > 2-02-FULL-66-22 > 2-02-FULL-66-22. The sequence goes on along the minus strand of CAZXXV010000051.1, from coordinate 9,589 downwards.
CCACTTCCGAGCCGGGGGAAAGGTGATCGAGTGGTCTCCGGAAAATTACGACCGGAAGTTCCATGGGCCGACAACGTTGCGTCGCGCGCTGGAGAACTCCGTCAACGTGGTGACCGTGAAGCTGATCGAGCGGGTCGGCGTGGATCCGGTCGTCCGGATGGCCCACCAGATGGGGATCGAGAGCGAGCTTCGGCGCGAGGTCGCCTTGGCCTTGGGGGTCTCCGAGGTCACCGCGCTGGAGCTGGTCTCGGCCTATGGGGTCGTGGCCAACGGAGGGGTCCGGGCGGAGCCGTTTGCCATCCGCAAGGTGACCGACAACCAGGGCCGCATTCTGGAAGAGCACATCGTCGAGCCCCAGGAGGTCATGCGCCCGGAGACCGCCTATGTCCTGACGAACGTGATGAAGGGCGTGGTCGAGTGGGGGACGGGCGCCCGCGCCCGCGTCCTGAAACGGCCGCTGGCGGGAAAGACGGGAACCAGCTCCGAGGCGACCGACGTGTGGTTCGTCGGCTTCACCCCAAACTTGGTCGCGGGGGTCTGGATAGGATACGACGTGAAGCGCTCCTTGGGCTCGGCGGAGACTGGAGGCCGGCTGGCCCTCCCCCTCTGGATCACCTTCATGCAGAAGGCCCTGGCCGATCTCTCGCCGGATGACTTCCCGGTTCCGGAGAACGTGGTGGCGATTCCCGTCAACCACATGACCGGCCGCCCCGTCCCGCGGGAGGAGAAGGGCGCAATTCTGGAATACTTCATTAAGGGCACGGAGCCCAGCCCGCTCGAGGCGAAGGCGCACACACTCTCCCCCCGATCCGCTCAGGCCTCTCCACAAGTGGGAGGCTCCCCGCCTCCCACGCTGCCGGCCGCCCCGCCCGCTAGCGCAGCCCCGCCTGGGATCCCTGCCGTCACCACCGCACCCGAGGAGCGATAGCGGGATCGAGGCGAGCAGGTCTGAGCGATCAGTCTCCGCTCATCCCCTCACGCATTTCGACCCGGGGCCACCTCACCCTGCCTGCCACGGCTTCCCTCCCATGTTCCAGGATTCTCCTTGACAGCCTCCTTTGGGGCGAGGCATGCTCCGCGCACACGAGCGGCGGGCTCCCGAGGACGTGACGGGCCCGGGGCGAAGGGCGCCCCTCAATTACAGATTGTTCGGCAATGCCCCCTCGTACTTGGAGCTTCACCCTCGACGGGGATAATCGGCATTGCGGGATTCTTCGTATTCCAAGGAATCAGTCGTGAAGGCTGGACTTGCTGGCGCTAGTTGGGCAGAGAGAGGAGGTTTCCCATGAAGAAAACGACACGATTCAAGCAACTCATACTGGCGCCTGAAATACTCATGCTCCTTGTGGCGCATGATGCTCTCTGCGCCAAGATTGCAGAGAGGGCCGGTTTTCAGGCCATCTCCTGTGCCGGTTACGCCAATAGTGCCGCAATGCTCGGTAAACCTGATGTCGATCTTCTCACCCTCACTGAGATGGTGGATTGCGCATGGCGAATCGTTGATGCAGTAGACATCCCCGTATTCGCAGACGGTGATACCGGTCATGGGAATACGACCAATGTGTCGAGAACGGTGAAGCAACTCGAAAAGGCAGGGGTTGCGGCCTTGTTCATCGAGGATCAAGTCGCACCAAAGAGGTGCGGCCACATGGTAGCAAAGCGTGTCATTCCGACAGAAGAGATGATCGCAAAGATCACGGCTGCACTAGCCTGGATTTCCACGGAGGGGAATTCGCCTAACATCTGGCGGTCTCCGCCGCACTGTCTCACGTGGTCAGCCGGAGCGGCAAGCCGTTCCACCAAGGGATCCTAACGGGGGTATCGAGCAGGCCCGATGCGAGGATGATGGGTAGGTGCGCTCGCCGGTGAAACGGCACGAGCACCTCCCGTTCTGTCAGCCTCACGGTGGCGGGCATGTCGACGAGGTCTCGGAAGATCTGGCGCGCTTGCGCGTCGGTATAGCCGCGCATCCTGCGGGCGAGCAGGCGGTACAGGCCGCTGGCGATCACCAGCAGCGCCATGTCGAAATCCACCTTGAGCCCGACGGCCGAGGATAAGGCGTCCCTGTGGAAGAAGCGGACGGCGTCCGCCAGGGCGTTCTCGATGAGCATGCGCTGCGCGTAGCGGGTGATGAGCTTGGCGGCCGGCGTCCGCCGCTCGTTGGTCAACAAGATCGTGGCCTCGTCATGGCCGAGATCGAGGATGTACAGTTGCCGGAACGCTCGCCCTGCCAGACGCACCGATTGCTCGTAGACGCGCGGGGTGCGGTATTTCCGCGTGGGCACATCCAGTTCCACGGTGCGCCACGCCGAGCGCGGCAGGAGCACGATCTCCTTCAGCAACTGGGGGGAGCGTCGCCGCAGGGTGATGAAGGCGATCCCCATGGCGTCGAGGCGGGCCAGGTTCGCGTAGGTGGTGAGGCGGGCGTCGAAGACGAGGTGGCGGGGCCGCTCCCGATGGGTGCGTTCCCAGAATGCAATGAACCGGAAGATCTCCTCGGCTTCCTCCCCCTTGCGCAGGTCGGCGTTCGAGTAGCAAAAGGCCCGGCCGTCCGCGTCCTGGGCCAGGAAGACCAGCAGGCTGGGCTGGCGGCGGCTGCGCGCGGACACATGGTGGCGCTCCACCACCGGGTGGTCCCCGGCGTAGGGGACGGAGTGGAAATCCAGATTGAACGACCGGCCCGCAAACAGGCGGTCGGCCGCCACCTGCTCGTGCCAGGCGGCGAGCAGTCGGGTGGTCTGGGCGGGGGTGATCTGCGAGGAGTACGCCGCGAGGTAGCTCTTCTTGGGGGTCACGTTCAGCCCGGAGAACAGCGCCAGTCCCTCGTCGGCCACCAGCGCCATGACGTGGCTCTTGCGCTCCAGGGACCAGAGCTTGAGCGCGAGCGAGGCCCGCAGCGCATGGCCCGCGGGAATCATCGTCGAGCCGGGCAGGCGGGCGACCCTGGCGAGCTGATCGATGTCCAGGCGCACGAGGTCCGGCAGGAACAAGAAGAGCCCCCCGCACCGGGTGGTGACCGAGCGGGGCCCGAGCGCGAGAGCGCGCGCATCCGCGACCGGCTCAATGATGGGGCGGGGGCGGGCGGGCCGTTCCTCGTCCAGCCGGCGGGGCAGCGGGGCGAAGCCTTCCTCCCGGAGCACCTCCCGGACGGCCGTAGGGCTGAGGGGACGTCGTTGCTCCTGGAGGGTCTCGCTGATCTCGTAGACGGAGTAGTTGCGCTTCCGCAGGGCGATGATGAGCGCCCGGGCGGCGGACTTCTTGGGCTGGGTGCGTGGACCCGGACGCGGGGAGGCGAAAAAGACCGGGGTGGGGTCGCGGCGAAACTGATGGCACAGGACCCGGAAGGAGCCGGAGGAGTAGCCGAAGGCGTGCGCGACCTCCTGGGAGGGGCGCGCCTGGACGAAGAAGGCCCGGAGGGCCTCGTAGAGGCGCTGCTTGGGGGGGCGGGGTTCCAGGAAAAAGCGTCGGCACTCCGTTAAATCCTTCGGTGCGCCAATAGCCATGCATGTACGATACTACCTGCAATATCTGGTGTCAAGCGGAATGTTGCCTACGACCCCCAGTATCCCGCTCATACCCAAGGAGATCGCCAACCCACCGAAGGCACGCCGTCGGAACCGCCCGCCCGATCCAGGAAGGATGGGAGCAGCAACGCGAATATAGACGCACCATTCACTTTACCGATCAGGAGCAAGGAAGTATAGCGTGGTCCGGCGAAGGCAAGCGAGCGGCTCCCCTGTGCCACTCCTTCGAACTCGTTGCGGGGTTGTGCGGAGGGACCGAGCCAGTCGGCGTTAAGCGAATTGTTGTCCGTGGAAATCCAGGCTAGAGACTCTCAGATCTGGAGGGGAAAGCGCGGGGAATTAGAGACCCGGTTGGGTGACAAGTGACCCTGCCCTCAGCAAGACCATTCCGGCCAGCTTGGCAATCACTGCTAGGATAAGGGCGGTAGCGAGGTCGGTTCAGGAACCGCCGCCCAGGACGACCAGGAGTTTTCCCCTGCACGCCTCTCGCGCGGTCTCGAGCGCCATATCCGCGAAGCCCGGGAACACCTCCGACGGAAGCCCGAGGTCCCCGTAGTCTCCCCGGTGGGTGTCGAAGCCGAAATACCAGACAAGCAGATCGGGACGGAACCGCCTCGCACGCGCCGGAAAGATTTCGCGCACCAGGTCCAGGTAAGCCTGATCGGGGGAAACGTCGAGGGCCCAAGGATCCGGCGCCGCAACGTCAACCTTTGTCCCGTCTGGGGACGTGTAGTCCGCGCTGCAAATGCAAACGTGCATCACCTCTGGATCGTCCACCACGAGGTCCCGTGTCCCATCCGCGTGATGGGCGTCCGTGTCCAGGATTGCGAGCCGGCGAAGGCGCCCGGCCCGGCGTGCCTGGCGGATCGCGATGACCACATCGCTGAAGCAGCAATAGCCTCCGAAGAAATTCCGCCCGGCGTGGTGGCCCCCAGCCCCGATAAAGCAGAAGGCATTGCGGAGCTCCCCCGCGGCGACGCAGCCCATCCCCTCTACCATGCCCCCCACGGAGGCGCGCATGGTGGATCAGAACGGGTCGGCCTCCACCTCCGGGATTAAGCGGGGATCGTGCGCCAGGAGGATCAGCTCATCCGTGGCGGGTGAACACTCGAAGAGCCTGACGTGGGGAGACTGGAGGAGTGATTCCAGGGCGGCGAGCAAATCCGCGAGGCGCCGGCCCGTCGCCAGATAACTCCGGCGGCTGATCCTGCATCACGCCTTCCACCCGAAGGTCGCCGCAAGGGTCGGGGCCGCCACGGCCGCCAGCCGCTCCAGGCGCTGCTGGTCCTCGGGACGGAAGTCGGGGCCGGCCTCTGCCAGGCTATCCCCGCGACGGCTGACCTCGATCACGGCCTGGACCTTCCCATCGGATCCCCTCACGCCGACCGCCAGGAGCTTCTGGATCAGTCGCGGCCGCTCTTCCTTGATCCGGATCCGTTCGTAGAATACCAGGTGGGGCACCTCGCGCGCCGCATTGACCAGGACGCTCCGCCCTGTCTGGACCACGCGGCCGGCCAAGCTGGGGACCGAGAGGGGAAACTTGTTGGTCCCGCCTTCGGCCAGCTCAGATGGGTACACAAACTCCAAGAGGGTCCGATCCCGGCTCAGCATCAGGATGGCCAGCTCGTCCGGTCGGAGGTTCAGCGCTTTGGAGACCGTGGAGGCCAGCGCCTCCAGCACCGCCCCGCGCTGCTCGGCGCCCGTCTTGGCCGCCGCGTCCTCCAGAAGACGGCCCAGCTCTCGCTCCAGCTCATCCATGGCTGCCCTCGCTCGCGGCCGCATTCCCTGCCGAAGGCCCCGCGCCCAGCTCGCCGTCCACGGCGTACACGCGAACGGCCTCCTGCCGCCCTTTCACCCTGAGCTCACTCAGCTCCCGCACTTGAAACCGACCGCCCAGCGCGACAACTGTGGCGTGACTCATGACGATAGGGGTCTTGAAATCCTTGGTCACCCCCTCGAGGCGGGACGCCAGGTTCACCGTGTCCCCGATGGCGCTGTACTCCCGCCGGCTGTCCGCTCCCATGACCCCGACCACCGCCTCGCCGCTGTTTATGCCCACGCCGATCTGCAGGGGGCGACCGCTCGTCGCCTCCCATTTCGGAGAGAGCACCGGGACCTGCGCGACCATCTCCAGGGCGGCCCGGACGGCGCGGGCAGCGTGGTCCTCGTCAGGCAGCGGCGCCCCGAACAGGCCCATGATGGCGTCCCCGACGTACTTGTCCAGGGTCCCGCCGTGTTTCAACACGATGGAAACCATGGCATTGAAGTATTCACGGAGGAGCTCCACAACCTGCTCGGGCTCCAAGCCCTCCGAAATAGAGGTGAAGTTCCGGATGTCGGAGAAGAGCACCGTGATCGCCCGTCGCTTGGCGGCCATGGCCAGCCCCTTGTGATCCTCGGCGATCTGGCGGGCCACAACCGGCGAGAAAAACCGGGCGTATTCGCGCCGAACCCGCTCTTCCCGCATGTAGTTCGCGCAGATGGTCATCCCGGCGCCGACGATCAGGGGCAGGATCACTGGCACCACCTCGATCCACAGGTTCATCCAGGAGAAGGCGAACTGCGAGACCATCACGTACACGAGGGCCAGGCCCACGGTGCCGGCAATAGCGCGCAGGGGCCGCAAGCGTCCGGCGATGACCACCCCAGTCATCCCCACCACGAGGATCAGGACGAGATAGACGCTCGTGGGCAGCCGCTCGATGGGATCATTGTTCAAAAGCGTGTCCAGGAGGTTGGCCTGAATTTCCGAGCCGCTCATCAGGAGCGCCTCCGGGTCATCCTTCTTCAGCCCGACCTCCGCCGAGGTGGGTAACCAACTCGCCCCCGAGAAGGGGGCTGGGTGGCGATCATGCAGGCTCAGGGCGGCAACACCGAGGATGACAATCTTGCCCTTGAAGGTCGTCGAGGGGATCTCTCCCCGGTATACCTGGTAGTAGGGATAGGCGGGGAAGGAACCACTGGGACCCCGGAAGTTGATTAACACCCTCCCGCGGTGGGCCGCTCGACTCCCATCAGCACCCAGATCCCTGGCCACCAGGTCAAATAGGCTCTTGGCGAAGCCGGTATGGACCTGGCCCGCATGCCGGCGGAGGAGGACCCCGGAGCGGACGACCGCATCCTTCCCCCGGTCCAGATCCACAAAGCCGATGCCGGCCGCCCCCGCGCGAATGGTCGGGATGGGTGGCTCGGCGAGTTGTCGCTGCTGCGTCACACCCACGGTGGTTTGAGTCGCGATGGTCCGCAAGGTCGACCCGAGAACCACCCGTTTTGCCCCGGTCACCGCCTTGGCTAAGAGGTGATCCTCCCGATCCTGGCTCTCCTCCGGGAACAGGATGTCCACACAAATGGCCAGCGGATTTCCCTTGGCGATCTGCTCGATCACCTTGGCATGGTAAGACCGGGGCCAGGGCCATTGCCGATTGATCTCTGCCAGCGAGTCGTCATCTACAGTGACTACGACAATGGGAAAGACCGGCTTCCGGGGGCCACGGAGGTCGAAGCGCAGATCTAAGGTGCGGGCCATGCTCCTCGGTGGTCCCGATCGGCAGAAGCAGCCAGGGATTCCGGGCCATGGCCTCGGCGAACTCTGGCATAGCCATGGAGCCGATGTCGTGGTTCATGATCTGGCATCCGGCAGGGGAAGATTCAGCGGATTGGCCAGGTACCGGTCCCGGCACCCCGGGCACAAGAGGTGCCGCTCCTCGTGGAAGACATCGCGCATCAGCTCGTCCGGGTCCGCCCCCTCCGTGGCGGCCACCAGCTCGCGCAACCGGGCTTCCAGTTCGTCGGCCGTCTCCACCTCGGGCAGCACACCGTCGAAGTCGGCATAGACCTGGATCTTGACCTCGTAGGCCAGGCCGCCATCCGGCATCTCCTTGCCGCACCTCTCACAGGTCTTGCTCATAGCCGGTCGCGCGAGCCAGGAGGCCCGCTCCCCTCTTCGGCTCCGGGTTCAACCATCACCCGTCACGTATCACGAATGAGGGCGATTTCATCACAGCAGGTGAACTTCGCACACTTGATGCAATCCTTCCAGATCTTCTGCGGCAATTCCCGCTTGTCAATCGTGTGGAACCCGAACCGCTCGAAATAGCCCGGGCGGTAGGTCAGGGCGAAGATACGCCGCACGCCCAGCCCCGCTGCCTCTTCGAGACAGGCATTGACCAGGGCGGCGCCCAGCCCCTTGCCGCCGTGCGCCTCGTGGACGGCCAGCGTGCGGATCTCCGCCAGGTCTTCCCAGTAGAGCGAGAGGGCGCAGAGCCCCACGATCTGTGCGTCCAGCTCGCACACGAAGAAGTCCCGCAAATGCTGGTACAACTCATTGAGGGTGCGCGGCAGCAGTTCCCCCCGCGCGGCGAAGTGCGCGACCAGGGCCTGCATCGCGGGCACATCGGCTGCCCGCGCCTTCCGCACGACCGCCCCCGATCCAATTGCGGAGTGCGGAACACCCGGGGGGTACCCGAATGCGGAATCCCCCTGCATCATCCCCAGCCCTCGCCTCTCGGCTCCCCCGCTCCGCTCCGCGCAGCGGGGCGGAGTCGGCTCTCGGCCACCCTGGGGGTACTCGGCTCTCGATCCCACTCCCTCGATGGTCACGTGGCCGGGGCTCCCCTCCTCTCCGCCGACTTGCACGGGACACCCCAGCGCTTGCTGCACGATGTGCACCATGGTCAGGAGGTGCGGCGTGACCCGGGACGTGGTGAGACGCGATGTGCCGCTGGCCAGGCCCATGGAGAGGATCAGTTGGTCGGCCAGGTGCGGGTCGCACGCGGCGTCGGTCTTGAGAAAGTCGAGGAGCGCATTCACGACCTCATCTGCCACGCGCTCCGCCGCTTTCCCCCGCTCTCCCAGGGCGGAGAAGCCGACCGGAAGGCCCCCCGCATCGGCAACCAGTATCAGGAAGCTCCCCGCCCCCGACGCTTCCGCCTCCACCACCGCGATGTCGGCCTGTTGTCCCTCCGCCTCGAGCCGCCGGAGCGCCTGATCCCGCTGCCGCTCTGCAATTCCGCGCGGGAGGTTCGCCACAGCCGACAGCCCGCGGAGGCGGGGGCCACCTCGCCGGGCAACCAGGCTGGCCGGGCGCAGATCCACGCCGCCCTCGATCTCCACGGAAACCCGCCCACCTCCCTTGGGGTACAATCCCCACCGCAGGAGTTCGAGGCGCGCAGACAGTCCCATCTCGGCCAGGACCGGGAACCACACCTCGCGCACGTAATGGATCGGAGGGCTCCAGGGGACGTGGGTTCCCCCGGTCAGGACGATCCGCGACGCGCCGCGCGCGAACGCCAGGGGAAGCAGGATGGCCTGGAGGACCAGCGCCGTCGAGCCGGCCGTCCCCACGTCGAAGCGATACTCACCCGGCCTGACTGCCCCCGGCGCGAAGTGCACCCGTTGCGAGCCGAGGGTTGCCCCCTCCACCTGCGCCCCGCAGATCTCCGCCAGCGCGCTCACGGCCGTGAGGTGCTGGGCTTGCAGGCCGGGATTCTTCCGCCGGGCGCGGATCGAGTGGATCTCGATCGGCACACCGCGGATCGCCGACAGGGCCAGCGCGGTGCGCAGGACCTGCCCGCCCCCCTCCCCCTGTCCTCCGTCAATCTTCCACATGTCCGCGCGCGTATCCATCTCGTATGGAGCAGCTTCGCCGGCCGGCTCGCTCCGCCACGCGGCCGGGTTACCCGGAGTTAGGATCCGCCTTTTTGTGCCACCTTCTCCAGGAACCTGGCCACGTTTACGATGAAACGCTCGTGCTCGCCCTCGGCGATCTTCTCCTCTCAAATTCGTAACGAACCACGACGGGACCCCTCACGTTCCCAGCACGATGGGACCGCTCGCGTCGACACGCGTGAGGCCCTTCTATCACCGACCTTTAGCGGGTGTCAAGGCAGATGCCAGTGAGTCTGGCCCGGCCCTCGGAGGCATCCTTCGCTGCGCCGATCAGAATGGTGACAGGTTGCCCTGGGCATCAAAGGTCAGGGGGGGCTGGCTGGGACACCTGCTTGAGCCGATCGTGCGCCTGGACCTCGGTGAGGAGGGCCTCCGAGACGTCCAGTTCCATGACGTTG
>CAZXXV010000050.1:11725-13332 GCA_964644725.1 uncultured bacterium | reverse complement strand
CCGACAACTGACAATGAACAAGTGACGGCTCAGCGAACTGGGGGGTCTTTCTGGTTTTCCGTTGTCGGTTGTCAGTTTGAAAATTTTCATTGCACTACGTGAGATGCTTCTTCGCCAGAACCATCGCTCCCACGATCGCTACCAAAAGGATGATGGACGTGATCTCGAACGGGAACAGGAACTCGCTGAAGAGCAGACGCCCGATCATCTGGGTCGTGCCGAATCCCTCCGGGGCGGCGCCGGCGGGCGTCAGCGTGAAATGCCGGCCGACCACGACCACCAGCTCCACCATGAGGGCCACGGACAGCACGATGGCGCTCAGGATGCGCTTCAGGTCGCGCGGCGCCCAGGGGGTCTCCTCGCGCGGCAGATTCAAGAGCAGGATGACGAACAGGAAGAGCACCATGATGGCTCCGGCGTACACCAAGACCTGGACGGCCCAGACGAAGTGAGCGTCCAGCAGGATGTACAAGCCCGCCAGCGATCCCATGGTGATGATGAGGAAGAGGGCGCTGTACAGCGCGTGCCGCTGCATGATCACCAGCAGGCCGGAGATGCTCGCCACCAGGGCCAGGCCTGCGAAGAGGGCCAGCTCCATCTTACCGCCCCACCGCCACGATGGCCGTGACGATCGTGTTGAGGAGGGCCAGGGGCAGCAGGCGCTTCCACCCAAAAGTCATGAGCTGATCGTAGCGGAAGCGCGGCAGCGTGGCCCGGAACCAGATGAACAAGAACAACAGGAGGAAAACCTTGCCGATGAACCAGACCGGCGACGGTCCGATGGGTCCCAGCCAGCCTCCCAGGAACAGAGTCGTGGCGACGGCCGACGCGGTGATCATGTTGGCGTACTCGGCCATGAAGAACATGGCGAACTTCATGGAGCTGTACTCGCTGTGAAATCCCGCCACCAGCTCCGTCTCCGCCTCGGGCAGGTCGAAGGGGGCGCGGTTCGTCTCCGCCAAGGCGCAGGTGAAATAGATGATGAATCCCAGGGGTTGGCTGAACAGAAACCAGTTGGGGACCGGCAGGACGCCGAACCACCAGGAGAGGCCCACCTGGGCCTTCACGATGTCCACCAGGCTCAGGGAGCCTACCAGGAGCAGGATGCCCACGACCGACAGGCTCATGGGCAGCTCGTAGCTGATCATCTGGGCGGACGAGCGCAGCCCGCCGAGGAGCGAGTATTTGTTGTTGGAGGACCAACCCGCCAGGACGATCCCGTACACCCCGAGGGAGGTGATGCCGAAGACGTACAGGACGCCCACGTTGATGTCGGTGATGTACAGGGGCACCGGCTTCGATAGGAGGCCAAAGAGCGTTGTGGAATCGCCGAAGGGGATCACCGCGAAGGCGATGAAGGCCGGGATGATGCTGAGGGCCGGGGCCATGAGGAAGAGCGTCCGGTCCACCTGGCTCGGGATCAGATCCTCCTTGAACATCAACTTGATGCCGTCGGCGATGGGCTGCAGGAGGCCGTGCGGCCCCACCCGCATCGGACCCAGGCGGACCTGGATGTCCGCGATGACCTTCCGCTCGATCCAGGTCATGTAGGCCACGGTCAGAAGCAGGGCGCCGAAGACCACCCCAACCTTGACCAGCATGATGAT
>CAZXXV010000050.1:0-11625 GCA_964644725.1 uncultured bacterium | reverse complement strand
CCACGGTCAGAAGCAGGGCGCCGAAGACCACCCCAACCTTGACCAGCATGATGATCAACGTTTCAAGCATACCCAGTTCGTCCCGTGATGCGTGAATCGTGAAACGTGAAAGGTAAAGGCGTCACGTTCCCCTCTTCACGTCTCACGTTTCACGTCTCACGTTTCACGCCTCACGTTTTCACCTTTCACGTCTCACGTTTCACGTGTCACGTTTCACTTCTTACGTTTCACGATTACGGCAACAGCCCCAGCGGCCCGATCTCCTTCCACTCCCTCCACCCGATCCCCTGGTATGGCCCCGGCATGTCTCCGATGGCGGCCCAGACCCGCTCCGGCTCGATGTCGCCCAGGTCCCAGCCCAACTGGCGGGCCAGGCCCCGGAGCACCTCTGCCAGGCCGCGGCAGGCGCCGGGCGGCGTGAGCGCGCGGTGGATCTTCTGGATCCGGCCCTGATGGTTTGTGAAGCTCCCCTCCTTCTCGGCGAAGCCCAGGGCTGGAAGGACGACGTGGGCGGCCGCCGTGGTCTCGGTGGGAAAGAGGCTGGAGGTCACCAGGAGGTCCAGTCTGCCGAGGGCCTCTTTGACCGGGCGCTCCGGAAGCTCCCGCACCAAGTCCTCCTCGAAGGCGAACAGGGCCCTCAGGCGTCCCTCCGCGGCGGCCGCGATCATCCCCGGCGTGTCCAGCCCCTCCCGGCCTGGGAGGACGGACAGGTCGCGCGCGCCCCGGCTATTGGGGCTCTTGTCGGTGCGCCGCAGGATCCCGTCCTCGGAGGCATCGGCTTCCTGGAACTGCACGGGGCGGACGCGATGATCCAGATGGGGCGACCGCAGGATCTCCCGGAATAACCGCCGGACCAAAAACAATTCTTCGTTCGTGTGGCGGGAGGAGACGATGCACCCGACCGCCCCGTCCCCGTGCACGGCCGCAACGCGCCGGATCTCGCGCGCCAGTCTGCCCAGAAGGTCATCCCAGCCGATCTCCGCCTGCCGGCCCCCTTCGCGCCACAGCGGGACACGGAGCCGCTTCGGATCTTGCAGATAGGTGAAGGTGAACCGCCCCTCGTCGCACATCCACCAGCGGTTGACCGCTTGGTTCTCCCGCGGCCGGATGCGGAGCAACTCCTCGCCCCCCTGGCGGTGGCGGACATCCAGGATCACGTTGCAGCCGGCACTGCAAAGCGGGCAGACGCTCTCGGTGTGGCGCACGAGGTCCCAGGGGCGCGACTGAAACCGATACTGCCGGGAGGTCAGGGCCCCCACCGGACAGAGGTCGATCACATTCCCCGAGTAGGCGTTGTCCAGGACCTTGCCCGGGAAGAGGTTGATCTCCGAGCGGTCGCCCCGGGAGAAGACCCCCAGCTCCCCGGTCTTGGGGATCTCGTGGCAGAAGCGGATGCACCGGGTGCACAGGATGCACCGCTCTGCGTCGAAGACGATGTGGGGTCCGAAGATCTGATGCTTCGCCCGCTGGACTTTCTCCTCGACAGAGCGGCTCTCGCCCGGACCGTATTTCAGGGTGTAATCCTGGAGAGGGCACTCGCCACCCTTATCGCAGATAGGGCAGTCCAGCGGATGATTCAGCAGGTAGAACTCCAGCACGGCGCGCCACGCCTTCTCCACTTTGGGCGAGCGGGTCGCCACGACCATTCCGTCCGCCACCGGGGTGTTGCAGGCGATGGCCAGCTTGGGCATCTTCTCCACTTCCACCTGGCACATGCGGCACTGCCCCACCACACTGAGGCCGGGATGGTAGCAATAATGGGGGATCTCGATGCCCACCGTCTTCGCCGCCTCCAGGATAGTCGTGTTGGCGGGAACGGCGATCTCGACCCCGTCAATCTTCAATGTCGGCATCGGGATATCCTTCAACGCGCCGGGACTCTTCTCCGGCGCGACTCCTCACGTCACGACGAAAAGCTCAAAAAGCGCCCTTCCCCCTCGAACGGACACGCCCTCTCCCGGACGTGGGCCTCGAACTCTTCCCGGAAGTACTTCAGGTAGCTCTCGATGGGCATGGCCGCCGCGTCGCTCAGCACGCAGATCGTCTTCCCCTTCATGTTGTCGCACATGTCCAGGAGGAGATCCAGGTCCTCCCGGCGCCCCTGGCCGCGCTCGATCCGGCGCAGGACCTTGTGCAGCCAGGCCGTCCCCTCGCGGCACTGGGTGCACTGCCCGCAGGACTCGTGGTGGTAGAAGCGCGAGACGATCTCCCCCACCCGGACCATGCAGACGGTGTCATCCATGACGATGACCCCGCCCGAGCCCCCCATGGTCCCGGCCGCCGCCAGCGACTCGAAGTCCATGGTCACGTCCAGATGCTGCTCCGTCAGGACGGGCGCCGAAGAACCCCCCGGGATGACAGCCTTCAGACGCCGGCCGTTGCTGATGCCGCCGGCGTGCTCGAAGATCAGCTCCCGCAGCGTGATGCTCATAGGCAGCTCGTAGTTGCCGGGCCGCTCCACGTGGCCGCTCACCGAGAAGAGGCGCGTCCCCGCGCTCCTGGACGGCCCGATGCCGGCGTACCATTCCGCCCCGCGAATCACGATGTGCGGGATGTTGCAGAGCGTCTCGACGTTGTTCACCACCGTCGGGCAGCGGTACAGGCCCGAGATGGCGGGGAAGGGAGGCTTCATGCGGGGCTGGCCACGCTTCCCCTCCAGCGATTCCAGCAGGCCGGTCTCCTCCCCGCAGATGTAGGCGCCCGCGCCCCGGTGGACGTACACGTCCAGATCGAAGCCGCTGCCCAGGATGTTCTTCCCCAGGTACCCGCGCGCATATGCGTCGGCGAGCGCCCGCTGGAGGACCCGGGCGCCGTGCACGAACTCCCCCCGGCAGTAGATGAAGGCCAGGTGGCAGCCGATGGCGTAGCTGCTGATGACGATCCCTTCGATCAGCTGGTGGGGCTCTTCCTCGATGAGCATCCGGTCCTTGAAAGTCCCCGGCTCGCTCTCATCTGAGTTGCAGACCAGGTATTTCGGCTTCGACGAGTCCTTGGGGATGAACCCCCACTTCACACCGCAGGGAAACCCGGCCCCGCCGCGCCCACGCAGCTCCGATTTCTTGACTTCCTCGATGAGCTGGGCGGGCTGAAGCTCCCGGAGCGCCTTGGGAAGGGCCTGGTAGCCCCCGTGGGCGATGTATTCGTCGATCGTCCCGGTGTAGTTCGGGATGTCCTTGTACCGTGTCAGGATCTTTTCGAATGCCATGCCGCTCTTTCCAGGGCCGGTCGCTTGCAGGCCTGTCCGCTCACGCCCTCGACCGCTCGAGACGGCCGTCCCGCAGCTTCTCCAGAAGCTCGTCAAGTTTCTGGGTCGTCATCCGCTCGTAGAAGATGCCGTCGATCTGAATGGCGGGCGCCGTGCCGCAGGAGGCCAGGCACTCCATTCGCTTCAGCGTGATGAGTCCGTCCGGAGTCGTCTCCCCCATCCGGATCCCCAGCCGGTTCTCCAGGTGCCGGATCAGCCGCTCGGCGCCCAGGAGCGAGCAGGAGAGGTTCTGGCACACGTAGATGACGTGCTTCCCCACCGGCTCCAGGTGCAGCATGTCGTAGAAGCTGGCCACGCTCATCACGTCGGCCGGGCTGAGCCCCAGGTAGCGGGCGAGCCAGTCGATGGCCTCGGGGGAGAGGTATCCCACCTCGGCCTGGACCTCATGGAGCATGGGGATCAGCGCCGAGCGCTTCTCGGGGTAGCGCGTGACCAGTTCGTCGAACCGCTTTTTCGTTTCCTCCGAGATCATCTCGCGTGGTCCCGTTGCCTGATCAACGGTCAATCTCCCCCAGCACGATGTCCAGGGACCCGATGACGGCGACGACGTCCGCCACGAGTCTCCCCTCGACCATCCGCGACAGGGCCTGGAGGTTCACGAAGGAGGGGGCCCGGTAGTGGACCCGGTAGGGCCGCGCGGACCCGTCGCTCACGAGGTAGACGCCCAGCTCTCCCTTGGGGGCCTCGATGGCCTGGTACACTTCCCCGGGCGGGACGCTGAAGCCATCGGAGTAGAGCTTGAAGTGGTGGATCAGGGCCTCCATGGACTTTTTGAGGAGATGCCTCGGGGGCGGCATCAGCTTGGGGTCGGCCACGTTGATCGGCCCCGGCTTGAGGCGCGCGAGGGCCTGCAAGGCGATCCGGTGGCTCTGGCGCATCTCCGCCATGCGGACCATGTAGCGGTCATACACGTCGCCGGTCTTCCCTAGGGGAACATCGAACTGGTAGCGCTCGTAGCCGGAGTAGGGGTGCGCCTTCCGCACATCATAGGCAACCCCGCAGGCCCGGAGGGCCGGGCCCGAGAGCCCCAAGGCGATGGCGTCCTCCCGCGAGATCGTCCCGATCCCCACGGTGCGCTGGCGCCAGAGAGGGTTCTGGGTGAGGAGCGCCTCGTATTCCGCCAGTCTGTCCGGGAAGGCGGCGAGAAAGGCCTGCACCTGCTGCTCGAAGCCAGGCGGCAGGTCCGCCGCAAGCCCCCCCACGCGAAAATACGTGGACATCATGCGCTGCCCGCTCACCGCCTCGTACATGTCCAGGATCTGCTCCCGCTCTCGGAAGCAGTAGAGGAAGACGGACATGGCGCCGACGTCCAGGGCGTGGGTGCCCAGCCAGACCAGGTGGCTCTTGATCCGGGTCAGCTCCGTGAGCAGCACCCGGATCGTCTGGGCCCGCTCGGGCACCGTGATGCCCAAGGCCTTCTCGATCGCCAGGACGTAGGCCAAGTTGTTGGAGAGGGGCGCGAGGTAATCGAGCCTGTCGGTGAGGGGGATCCCTTGCTGGTACCGCTTGCTCTCCAGTCCCTTCTCGATCCCGGTGTGCAGGTAGCCGATGTGGGGGACGCAGCGCACCACCACCTCCCCGTCCAGCTCCAGGACGAGGCGGAGCACCCCGTGCGTCGAGGGGTGCTGGGGGCCCATGTTCAGGATCATGGTGTGGGAGGGGGCGGTCGTCACGCGGGCTCCTCCTCCCACCACTTGGGCGATGCCTCCACCGGGTAGTCCTTGCGGAGCGGATGGCCCTCCCAATCGTCCGGCATCAGGATCCGGCGGAGGTCCGGGTGCCCGTCAAAGGGCACGCCGAACAAGTCGTACACCTCACGCTCGTGCCAGTTGGCGGTCTCCCATACGCCGGTCACCGTGGGCACCGATTCTCCCTCGCCAACGCGGACCTTGAGCCGCAGCCTCCGTTTGTGCGGGAGGGAATACAGGTGATAGACCACTTCGAAGCGCGGCGAAGACTCCGGCAGCTTGAGTCTGTCCACGCCCGTCACGTCCGAGAGGAAGTCGAAGGCGAGGTCCGGGTCGTCGCGGAGGAACCGGCAGACGCTCTGAATGTCCTGCGGGCGCACGACCAGGGTGGTCTCGTTCCGCCAGACCTTCACCTCCAGCAGGGCGTCGCCGAACCGCTCCCCCAGCCGCTGGAGCACCAGGCTCTCCGCCGCCGCCCCCTCTGCTCGTTCCTCCGCCTTGTTCATCCCGCCCTGTTCTCCCGTGCTCTCATGCTCCCCTGCGTCTCGGCCACCCAGCCTTTCGGCCGGGTATCCGGCTCTAGGCCCTCATTCCCATTCCAGCCCGCCCTTCTTCCAGATGTAGAAGTACCCGACGAGGAGGATCAGGAGGAAAACCCCCATCTCGATGAGCCCGAACAGTTTGAGCTGCTTGAAGACCACCGCCCAGGGATATAGGAAGACGATCTCCATGTCGAAGACGATGAAGAGCATGGCCACGAGGTAGAACTTCACGGAGAACCGCTCCCGGGCGGTCCCCACCGGGACGATGCCGCACTCGTAGGGCGAAAGCTTCTCCGGGTTGGGTTGGCGTGGGCCGAGGAACAGAGAGAGGACGATGTTGGCCCCCGCGAAGAGGGTGGCCAGGATCGCCAGGATCAGGATCGGAATGTAATCCAGGAGCATGCCAGGAGACTCACGCGCGCCCGCCGCGGGGCGCCTACCGCAGAGACATGTGAAGCTTCACACATTGCGAAGGCAAAAAACAGGGGGGACCGGCCGGTTCGACCCCCGGGTCCCCCCGAACGACTCTACCCGCCAAAGGGCTTCACGAAGAAGACGATCAGAGAGATGAGAAGCACGTAGATCGCCAGCGATTCGATTAGGGCCAGACCGATGATCATGGCCACCTGAATCCTGGGCGCCGCACTCGGCTGCCGCGCGATGCCGTTCAAGGCAGCCACGATGGCCCGGCTCTGCCCGATCGCGGCCGCGGCTGAGGCGATCGCCATGGCGAATCCCCCGGTGATGATGCTGATCGCCCCTACCGAAATGACGCCACCGCCCCCCGCCCCGGCCTCGGCCGCATAGGCCGATCCGGCCAGGAGGAGAAGAATCCCCATGGCCATCCATGCCGCCCGTCCAATTATTCCGCCCATCCACTCCCTCCTTTCTCTCTTGTGCTGCTATGTCCGTCGGCCTGCAACGTTTTCGCGCACCTCAGCAGGCCTCAGTGGGCCATCCGGCCTCGCCTGGAGGCGTTCGCGGTTCACGCCGGGCCGATCTCAGTGATGCTCCTCGCCGTGCCCCTCCTCCACAGCGCCGGCGATGTACACCATGGACAGCATGATGAAGACGAAGGTCTGCACCACAGACGTGAACAGGCTCAGGGGCAGCATGATCCCCAGCCAGATGAAATAGGGCATCACCAGCCAGGCCAGCGAGAGGAGAATGACGATGACGCTCTCCTCACCGAAGATGTTCCCGAACAGACGGATGGAGAGGGAGACCGGCCGGGCCAGGTGGCCGATGAATTCGATGACAAACATTATCGGCGCCAACGGCAGTACCGGGCCGCAGAAGTGCTTCAGGTAGTTGAGCAGCCCGTGCTTCCGGATCCCGCAATAGTTGTAGTAGAGAAAGACGGTCACCGCCAGGGCCACGGTGGTATTCCAGTTCGCCGTGGGCGGCCGGAAGCCCGGGATGTTGCCCAGGAGGTTGCTCGTCAGGATGAACAGCCCGGCCGTACCAATGAAGGGGAGGAACTGCCGCCCCTGCCGGCCGATCATCTGATCCAGCAAGCCGGAAAACGCCTCGATCACAACCTCCACGAAGTTCTGGAGCGGGCCGGGGACCGGACGGAGGGCCCGCGTGCCCAACGCCCCACCGATCACCAGGATCGCCATCACCAGCCAGGTGAAGGTGATGTGGGGGGGCATCCACTCACCCGGGACGCCCAGGAAGGCCAGGAAGTTCGGCAGTTGAACGATGGCCGGATGTTCCAGTTCCACGTGGCGGGGCGCGAACCGTATCCCCAAGGCAAGGTTCACGACCACCAGGATCCCCAGCAGGATCCAGATCCCCTTCCCGCCTGACCGTTTCTTCGTCGCTTCCGCTGCCATGAGCAATCCCACGTTCCCTGGGATTCGAACCGGCAATTCCGGCTTTCCCGCCGGCCTACTGCCGCCCTCGCCCTATCAGGCCTACGTCCCGGAACAGATTGACAAACCCCGCGGCGATCCCAAAGAGCGTGAATGTCAGGGTCAACCACGGGCTGGTGCCGAGCCACCGATCCAGCCCGTATCCGATCGCCAGACCGATGGCCGTGGCCGCCACCAGGGTGACGCCGATGGTGCTTAACCGGGCGAGTTGCTTGAGGACCGAGGGTTCTTCGTTGGGCATGACACGCCCCCGGCCGGGCGCGAAGCACCGGGAGGCGACAAAGCCTCCCTTTTCTATCCGTTCATCTCCCCGGTGTCAAGCCTTTCTCCTGAGGTCTTTCTCCTGAGGTGTCTGACCCCAACACGACAGGCTCGAGGAGCGGTGATTGCTGAAAAAACGCGGAGGTCCGCGGCCACTCTGGCAACCAGGCACACCCAGAGGGTACCCGGCGACTGGGCAATCTGGCAACGGGTATTACCGGATTGCCGGGTACCCCCTGGGTGTGCCTGATTGCCAGATCGCCGAGAGGAAGGGGCTACCCAACGATTCCCGCCGCGCTCGCCCGGGCGAACTCCAGAACCGGGCCCGGGAAGATGCCGAGGATCAACGTGGCAACCGCGGCCAGGAACAGGGCGAGGTAGAGGGCCGGCGATCGACTCAGGGCGATTCCCTGCGGTGGCAGCTCCCGCATGTACATCACCATGGCCACCCGCATGTAATAGAAGAGCGAGATGGCGGAGTTGATCACTGCGATGAGCACGAGCCAGATGTAGCCGGCATCCACTGCAGCCGCGAACAGGTAAAACTTCCCCACGAAGCCACCGGTAGGCGGGATCCCCGTGAGGGACAGGAGGAACAGGAGCATGACGCCCGCGGCCAGCGGGCTCCTCTGGGCCAGGCCGGTGAAGTCGTCGATCTGATCCCCCCGCACCGTCCCGCGCGCGAGCAGGACCACCATCCCGAAGGCCCCGATCGTCATGCAGGCGTAGGCCAGGCTGTAGAAGAGGACGGCCGCCACGCCAAGCTGGCTTCCCACCACCGGCCCGATCAGGATGTATCCCATGTGGGCAATGGTGCTGTAGGCGAGCATACGCTTGAGGTTGGCCTGGGCGATGGCCACCAGGTTCCCGATGGTCATGGTGAGGACCGCCAGCACCCAGAACAAGAGCCCCCAGTCCACCTGCAAATCCGGCAGGGCTATCAGGAAGACCCGCACCAGGACCGCCACGCCCGCCAGCTCGGCCGCGCCGGCCATGAAGGCCACCACGGGCGTGGGCGCCCCCTCGTACATGTCTGGAAGGTACATGTGGAATGGCACGGCGGCGATCTTGAACCCGAATCCCGCCGCCAGCAGGACCATGGCCATGACGAGGGCCGGGTTGTGGAAGCTCCCCATGCCCACCGACTTGGCGACTGCCTCCAGGCCGGTGCACCCGGCAACGCCATACAGCAGGACCATTCCGTACAGGACCACGCCCGTGGAGAACGCCCCCATGAGGAGATACTTGAGCGCTCCCTCGTTGCACCGCTGGTCCCGCTTGAGGAAGCCGCACAGGGCATAGGTGCAGACCGACATGGTCTCCAGCCCGACGAAAAGCGAGAGGAGATCGGCCGCCGACGCCATCAGCATGGTTCCCAGGGTGGCGAACAGCAGCAGGCTGTAGAACCCCCCCGTATCCATGCCCTGTTCCTGCACGTGCCGGGCGGAGAGCAGGATAACGATGACGGCGCTCAGCAGGAATACGATCTTGAAGAAGTTGGCGTAGTAGTCCACCACGTGCAGGCCGCTGAAGGCCAGGACTCGAGACGGTCCCTCTGACACCTGGCGGGCCACCAGCGCCATCGCGATGACGACGCCCAGGACGGAGAGGCCGGCCAGCCACATGCGCTCGCGACCGCGGGCGGCCAGGTCCACGAGCAGCACGAAGAGGGCGGTGACCGTGATGACGATCTCAGGCGCCAGGAGGTAGAGATCGGCAGGGTTGAACGGTTGGGTCATCTGCCTGCCTCAGCGCCGCCTACCCTGGCAACCTGGCGCACCCAGGGGGTACCCGGCAATTTGGCAATCTGGGGTTCCCAGTTCTCTGATTGCCCAGTTGCCGGATTGCCCGGTTGCCTGATTGCCGCCGCCCTCGGGCCGATCGGCTTCCCCGCCGCCCCCTTCTCCACCGTCTGGATCGTGTTGGCCACCGAGACCTCCATGGCCTTGAGGAACGGCGCCGGGTACAGGCCGATCAAGAAGCAGAACGCGATGATGGGCAAAAGCGTGGCTATCTCGCGGGCGTCCAAGTCGGGCAGGGTCTTGTTCTCGTCCTTGGTGATCTCGCCGAACATGGTCCGCTGGTACAGCCACAGCATGTAGGCGGCCCCCAGGATGACGCCGGTCACGGCGAAGGCGCCCCACCACCACCGGACCTGGAAGACCCCGATGAGGATCAGGAATTCCCCGATGAATCCGTTCAACCCGGGGAGCCCCATGGAGGCGAACATGATGATGGCGAACAGCGTGGCGTAGATCGGCATCTGCCGGGAGAGCCCCCCCAGATCCGAGATCAGCCGGGTATGCCGCCGATCGTATATCAGGCCCACGATCAGGAAGAGGCCGCCCGTGGACAGCCCGTGGTTGATCATCTGCAAGAGGCTGCCCTGGACGCCCTGCGCGTTGAAGGCGAACATGCCCAGCATCACAAAGCCCATGTGGCTCACGGAGCTGTAGGCGATCAGGCGCTTCATGTCCGGCTGGACCATGCAGACCATCGCCCCGTAGATGATGGCGATGATGGACAGGACGAAGACCAGCGGAACGAAGTGCCGGCTGGCCTCGGGGAACATGGGCAGGTTGAACCGGAGGAACCCGTAGGTCCCCATCTTCAGGAGCACCCCGGCCAGGATCACCGAGCCGGCCGTGGGGGCGTCGGTATGGGCATCGGGCAACCAGGTATGGAAGGGGAACATCGGCACCTTGATGGCGAAGGAGAGGGCGAAGGCCAGCCACACCAGGTCCTGGAAGCTGAACGCCGCCCCCAGGATGGTGATGACGGGCGTGTGGGGGTAGGCGATTTTCATCAGCTCCAGGACGTCGAAGGTGTAATGCCCGATCCGGGCCCCGGCGTAGAAGTAGATCGCCAGGATGCCCAGCAACATGACCACGCTGCCGAACAGCGTGTACAGGAAGAACTTGATGGCCGAATACAGGCGCCGGTCGCTCCCCCAGACCCCGATCAGGAAGTACATGGGGACCAGCATGACCTCCCAGAAGACGTAGAACAGGAAGAAGTCCAGGGACACGAAGACGCCGAGCATCCCCGTCTCGAGGATGAGGAGAAAGATGTAGTACTCCTTGGTCCGGTGCTTGATGGATTCATAAGAGCACAGGACGGCGATGGGCGACAGGAACGTGGTCAGCATGACCAGCCACAGACTGATCCCATCCAGCCCGAAGAAGTAGGTCACCCCGATGCTGGGAATCCACTTCATCTGCTCCACGAACTGCACCGCCGCCGTGGACTGGTCGTAGTAGACCGGCAGGAGGAGCGAGACCGCAAAGCTGGCCAGGGAGAAGATGAAGGCCAGGTTGCGGATGACCCCGATCCGCTCCCGCCCCACGAAGAGCAGCAGGATCGCTCCCACCAGGGGGAGGTAGGTGATGAGCGACAGGATCGGAAACCCGAGGATGTTGCCCTGCACGGTCATACGGCCGCTCCTTGCTGGCTTGCCCGAGGTTCGGCTAGAAGAAGAAATACAGCGAGACAATCACGAATATCCCCATGGCCATGGCCAGGAGGTAGTTCTGGATCACGCCCGTCTGGATGCGCTTGAAGGCCTGGCTGCCCTCCTGGATCACGTCGGCGATGGCGTTCACTAGGCCGTCCACGCCGTGGAAGTCGAATCGCGCTGAGGCGCGACTCAGGAAGACTGTCAGCCAGCTCGTGCCATCCACGGCGCCGTCCACGCCCTTGGCGTCCACGGTCCAGAACAGGCGGCACAGCCACTTCCCGAAGTCCACGAAGACGGCGATGTAGAGGTCGTCCACCCTGTACTTGTTGAGGACCAGCGTGTACAGCCCACGGAACTGCTCCGCCGCCCGGGCAGGTGCCGGGTTGTCCCCCGTCTTGTACCAGGACCGGGCGAGCCCCCAGATGCCCAGCGCGGCAATGGCGGTCGCGACGGCCGCAAGGCCGACGGTGGTCTCCAGGCTGATCGCGTGGGCCTCCATTCCCTCCGCTGCGAACACCGGCTCCACAAACCGGTG
>CAZXXV010000049.1:0-13383 GCA_964644725.1 uncultured bacterium | reverse complement strand
CCAACTCCATATCGCCCCTGCCGGCGGGCGCACCCGAAGGATCCTCGATGGCACGAGTTCCTAGCGAACGCGGGCACGTTTCGCCCCGGTCATGACGATCGCGATCTCCTGAAGTCTATGTGCGGAATTGCCGGAATCTGGACTCGGCCCGCTGCACCCGGCCTGCGCGAGCGGGTGAGCCTGATGTGTGACGCCCTGGCCCATCGCGGCCCGGACGACGTAGGAATCTGGGCCGACTCGGCAGGCGAGGTGGCCCTGGGGCACCGCCGTCTCTCCATCATCGACCTGTCCGAGCGCGGCCGCCAGCCCATGGCGGGCTCCGCAAACCGCACCCGGATCACCTTCAACGGCGAGATCTACAACTATCTGGAGTCGCACCGCGAACTGGAGCGGCAGGGTTATCGCTTCCGCAGCCAGTCCGACACGGAAGTAATCCTGGCACTGTACGAACGGTACGGCCTCGATTTCCTGGAGCATTTGCGAGGCATGTTCGCATTCGGCTTGTGGGATTCCTCTCTCTCGCTCCTCATTCTCGCCAGGGACAGACTCGGGAAGAAACCTCTGTATTACTCCCAGCAGCCCGGCGCCCTCTTCTTCGCTTCGGAGATCAACGCCTTGGCCCGGGTCCTGCCTTCTCCTCCTTCGATCGATGAGGCCGCCCTGGACGAGTACCTGACCTGTGGCCACGTTTCGGGGCAGCGCACCATCTACAAAGAGGTGCGGGAAGTCCTTCCCGGGACCTTCATCCAGGCCCGCGAACCGAACTCCCTGCAGGCGTCATCGTACTGGCGACCCCGCTGGCTGCCCAAGCGAAGGGTCCGGTTTTCCGAGGCGGTTGAGGAGTGTGACGGATTGTTGACCGACGCCATCCGGCTCCGCCTGCGGTCGGATGTGCCCTTGGGCATCTTTCTCTCCGGCGGTATCGATAGCTCGCTCGTCCTGGCAGTCGCCTCACAGAAACTCGCCGCCCGGTGCAAGACTTTCACCGTCGGCTTCGCCGAGCAGGAATTCGACGAACGGGGCTTGGCGCGTCAAGTGGCCGAGCATTGCGGAGCGGAGTACCACGAGACCGCCCTGTCGATCGATATCCCGGCGTTGTTGCCGAGGATCGCATGGCATTATGGCGAGCCCTTCGGCGACTCGTCGGCCATCCCCACATTCCTCGTATCCGAGTACGCGGCACGCCACGTGAAGGTGGCGCTCACCGGCGATGGCGGCGACGAGGTCTTCGGCGGTTATCGCCGGCATCTGGCGGCCTCGGTCTCTAGCCCCATCGACAAACTCCTGCCGGACCACGCGAGAAACGGCATCGCCCGGTTGTTGCTCAGGTCCCTGCCTGTCGCCCGCCATCCGCGTTCTGCCCTGGGTTTGCTCCGTCGCTTTGTTCAATGCCACACGGACGGAACCGTCATCGGATTGCTCTCGTGGTACGTTGATGGTCTCACCGCACTCGAAAAGGCCGACTTGTACCAGGATGCACCCGGCGCGGCACACGGTTCTTCCGCATTTGAGGACCTGCTGCTCTCTTTGAGTTCTCTGGGAGCCGTCGATCGCGCCATGGCCGTCGATCTGATGTGGCAGTTACCCGACGACCTCTTGCCCAAAATGGACATCGCGAGTATGGCTTATGGCCTGGAGGCCCGTTCCCCCTTCTTGGATCATGTCCTGATCGACTGGGCGAACACGCTGCCCGAGTCCGTCCGGTTGGGCGGACTCACGACGAAGCCCATTTTGCGTGAGTTGGCAAAACGATATCTGCCGGCCGCCGTCGTTCGCGCCCCCAAACGCGGCTTCGAACTGCCCCTCGTGCGCTTGCTGCGGGGTGAGTTGCGCGAAATCCGCGATGATCTCCTCCTCTCCAGGCACGGGATCATGGCCTCTCTGTTCGACCGCTCCTCGCTCGAGCTCTGGCTCCGGCAAAGCCAGCCCGCCACCGCCCATTGGGCGCAATCCGTCTGGAACCTACTGATGCTCGCCGCATGGGATCGATACTGCTACGGCGTCACCCCATCGGCAGCCGCTTCGGGAGCGCCACCCAATGAGGAGAAGCTGCAACTCATCTGAGACACCCCGCGCGATTTTTGTCGCCAACTCCGCGTGGACCTTGTATCACTTCCGGATGAGCCTCTTGCAAGCCGCGGCCGCGCGCGGGTTCGGCGTGGCAGCCTGCGGTCCGAGGGATGCGTTTTCGGCCAGGATCGAGGAATGTGGCGTGAAATACCTGCACGTTCCCTTCGACCCCGCAGGTACCAATCCGCTGACCGAAGCCATCGTCACCCTTCGCCTCCTGCTGATCTACCGGCGTCACAGGCCCAGCCTGGTTCACCATTTCGGGCTCAAAGCCGCTCTTTGCGGCTCCACCGCGGCTCTCCTCGCCGGAGTTCCCGTGGTTGTCAATACCATCACCGGCTTGGGGTACGCATTTGGGGGACGAGCCGGTCTGCTGCGCCGGGCTATCGTCTTCTTCTGGCGCCGCATCTGCGGCACGCGAACCTGGATCTCGTTTCAGAACCCGGACGACCTGGCGATGTTCCGCCAGCTCAAGCTGGTGAAGCCCGAGCGCGCCTTCCTGATTGCCGGTTCCGGCGTCAACACACAGGTCTATGCTCCGACGCCCGCCACGGCAGGCCCGGGCGACGCCCCTCGCCCCTTTACGTTCCTTATGTTCAGTCGCATGATGTGGGAGAAGGGCGTTCGCGAGTACATCGAGGCGGCCGAATGGGTCTCGCGCGAGTGCGCCACCGCCGGCGGGAAACGCGTCCGCTTCGTGCTGCTGGGGGGCGCCCGGCCGGGGAACTCGACCGGCGTCCTGACCGAATGGATCGCCCATCCTCGAACCATTCCCGCTGCCTGGATCGAGGAGCGGGTGCGCGCGGGCATTGTGGAATGGCATCCCCACGATGACGCCGTCCTGCCCTACCTCCGCGAGGCCGATGCGGTCGTTCTGCCCTCCTATTATCGCGAAGGCATCCCGCGCAGCCTCCTGGAAGCGATGTCGTGCGGCAAAGCGATCATTACGACCGATACTCCCGGTTGCCGCGATACCGTGGTCGATGGTGCCAACGGAATTCTGGTCCAGCCCCGCGATGTCCGCAGCCTCGCCCGCGCCATGGCGCACCTGGCGCGGGACCCCGACGCCGGCGCGCGAATGGGCACGGCCAGCCGCCGCATTGCGCTCGAGCGATTCTCGGATGAGGTCGTGGTCCAGCGGACATTTGACCTCTATCGCCGCGCCGGCCTGAATCTCCCACCCGAGCGTGGGAACTCCAGGCTCGAGGGAAATGAGAACAGGTGTCCGTCATGACCGAACCGCTGTCTCCAGCCAGCGCCCTACCGGACTTCACCACCGTGACCGAGCGACCCGACGGTCGCGCCACGCGCGACCAACTATCGATCATGTACACCCGTTACAAGTGGGCGTCGGGTTTCGCCGCGGGACGCACCGTCCTGGAGGTCGCATGTGGCGCCGGGATGGGGCTCGGCCTGCTCGCAAACTCCGCCTCTTCGGTGATCGCCGGGGATATTGATGCTGGCAACTGCGAGGTCGCTCGCCGGGCCTACCAGGGCGATCCCCGCATCAAGATTCGGCAGTTCGCTGCCGAGCGCATTCCCTACCCCGGCGCCAGCTTCGATCTCGCCATCCTGTTGGAGGCGCTGTACTACATTCCGGACGCCGACAGCTTCTTCACTGAAGCCCGCCGTGTGCTTCGGCCCGGCGGCCTGCTGCTCATCTCGACTGTCAACTGCCGATGGCCGGGTTTCAATCCCAGTCCGTTCCACGCGCGATATCTCGATGCCGATGAACTGCGTACTTCCCTGATCCGGCACGGTTTCCAGGTTACGATGCTCGCAGGTTTCCAGGACGCCGGTGGCCTCCTGGGAACCATCATCGGTGGGGTGCGCTGGCTCGCCATCGCTCTGCACCTGATTCCGAAGACGATGCGAGGCAAGCAGACATTGAAGCGCCTGTTCTACGGCCGCCTGGCCCCCATCCCCCCCAGTCTTCAGGACGGAGCGGCTGTCTACGCCCCGCCGGTGGCCCTTCCCGACGGGAACCACATCCGCGCTTACAAGTTCATCTACGCCGTCGCCGCAATCCCATGACAGCACTCAGCAGCGCCACGGAGTCTGCGCGAAATGGAGTGGAGACGTCCAGGACCAGAGTACCCTTCTTTGACTACGTCCAGGTGTACGCATCGGAAAGAACCGAGCTGCTGAGGCTCATCGACGAGGTCGCAGGACGCGGCGCCTTCATAATGCAGCGCGAGCTCTCGGAGTTCGAGAGCCACCTGGCCGCCTTTCTCGGCGTCAAGTACGCGCTGGGTGTGGACAACGCCACGGACGGTCTCTTTATCGCGCTGCGGGCCGCGGGGATCGGACCCGGGGATGAGGTCATCTTCAGTTCCCACACCATGGTCGCCACCGCCGCCGCCATCCACTTCGCCGGCGCGACCCCGATTCCGGTCGAATGCGGCCGCGACCATCTCATCGATCCGGGGGCCATTGACTCCGCGATCACCGCACGCACCCGGGCGGTTCTTCCCACCCAGCTCAACGGCCGGACCTGTGACATGGATGCGATCTGTGCGACCGCCGCCCGGCACAACCTGCTCATCATTGAGGATGCGGCCCAGGGACTCGGCTCGAAGTTCAAGAACCGTCACGCGGGGAGCTTCGGGGTCGCGGCCGCGATCAGCTTCTACCCGGCCAAGGTTCTGGGCTGCCTGGGCGATGGCGGCGCCCTGGTTACCGACGACGCCGGACTGTATCAACGCGCGGCTCAACTGCGCGACCACGGGCGCGGCGCCGACGGCGAGATTGTCTCCTGGGGGCTCAACTCGCGCCTCGACAACATCCAGGCGGCCATTCTCGATCGCCGCCTGCAACGTTACCATGCCGTGGTGTCGCGCCGCCGGGCCCTCGCGTCGCTCTACCAACAGCGCTTGGGCGATCTTCCCGAACTCGTCTTGCCGCCCGGCCCCGATGCCGGCCCTGACCATTTCGATGTCTACCAGAACTACGAAATCGAGGCCCACAACCGCGTCGAACTTAGAGCGCATCTCAGCCGGCAAGGCATCGGAACGCTCATCCAATGGGGCGGCAAGGCGGTCCACCAGTGGTCCAGATTGGGCTTCACCCAGCGCTTGCCCTACACGGACTACCTCTTCACGCGCCTGCTCATGCTGCCGCTGAACATGTCACTTAAGGACGATGATGTGCACTACGTCAGCACGTGCATTCGGAAGTTCTATGGGCGTTAGCTTCTCACCACGGAAAGCACGGAGACCACAAGGGAAAACAGAGGTCGGAGTGCTCGGAGCTTCCAGGATGGACAAACCGTTGCGAACCGAGGTGGAAAGGCAGGCCGGCGCCGATGTCGCGAGGATCTTCGAGGCCTGTCCTGACACCATTGAAGTGAAGCTGGAGAACTTCACGAAATACGTCCGGCGCAACCACCTCAAAAGATTTCTGGCCATGTACGAGGTGTTCAAGCTCGCCATGCCGGTCAAGGGTTCGGTCGTCGAATGCGGTGTTTACAAGGGGTTTGGCCTCATGGCATGGGCCAAGCTCAGCACGATGCTGGAGCCCGAGAATCTCACGCGGCGCATTTATGGATTTGACACGTTTGAGGGTTTTCCCTCGTTGCGAGCGGAGGACCAGAGTCCCGGAACGACAGCCCAGCCCGGAGACTTGCGATCCGACGCCTACGAGGAACTGCTCCGGCTGATCGCGGCGTACGACCAGGATCGGTTTCTCGGCCATATCCCCAAGGTCGAGCTGATCCGCGGCGACATGGTGAAGACGATCCCGGAGTTTTTGACCACACACCCTCATCTTGTGGTCAGCCTGTTGTTTGTCGATTGTGACTTGTTTGAGGGCACGAAGGTGGCCTTGGAGAGCCTCCTCCCGCGGATGCCGAAAGGCGCGGTGCTGGCTTTCGATGACCTCGACAACCCCTTGTGGCCTGGGGAGACTCTGGCGGCGCTGGAATCGGTGGGACTCGGCCGTCTCCGGCTGCGCCGGCTGGACTGGGATCCCTACATCGGGTTTGCAGCGCTGGAGTAGCGAGGCGGCCCCGCTCGGTGTGAGCATGATCGATACGAAGTCAATGGCGCGGCTGGTGCGGATCCACTGCCTGAGGATGACCAGTCTCTCTGGCAGTTCACACATCGGCGGCGCGCTTTCTTGTGCGGACCTCCTCGCCGTCCTCTACGGCCGCTTCCTGCGCGTGGACCCGTCGCGGCCCCGATGGCCGGAGCGAGACCGGTTTATCCTCAGCAAAGGCCACGCCGGCTGTGCCCTCTACGCCGTGCTGGCCGAGCGTGGTTTTCTTCCCGTGCAGAAGCTTCTCACCCATTGCCGGGACGAATCGGACCTTTGCGGCCACGTTTCGCACAAGGGAGTACCGGGGGTAGAAGTTTCGACGGGCTCTCTCGGCCACGGCTTGTCGATCGGGGCTGGGATGGCTTACGCCGGCAAGCTGGACGGCGCCACGTATCGCGTCGTTGTTCTATTGAGCGACGGCGAATGTGATGAAGGCTCGACCTGGGAAGCGGCGCTCTTTGTCGCTCACCACAAGTTGGACAACCTGGTTTCGATTGTGGATTACAACAAGATCCAGAGCCTGGCTCCGGTGGCTGAGACCGTCGCTTTGGAACCGTTCGCCGAGAAGTGGAGGAGCTTCGGCTGGGCGGTGCGCGAGGTCGATGGGCACGATCACGAGGCGCTCGTCGAGGCGCTCTCCGGGATTCCCTTCGCGGAAGACAAACCAAGCTGTTTGATCGCCCACACCGTAAAAGGAAAGGGCGCGTCTTTCATGGAGAACTCGGTTCTGTGGCACTACCGGACGGCGCGGGGTGCGGAGTTTGAAGCGGCGCTGGCCCAATTGGAAGGGCGCCCATGAGACATACGTTCGCCGAGGCGCTGTGTCGGCTCGCTGAAGAGCACCCCCGGATCATGCTGCTGACGGGTGATCTCGGGTTTGGGGTGCTGGACAAGTTCGCCGCGCGGTATCCACGGCAGTACCTGAACGTCGGAGTCGCGGAGCAGAATCTCACGGGCCTCGCCGCGGGATTGGCCTTGGAAGGAAGAGTCGTTTTCACTTATTCCATCGCCAACTTCCCCACCCTGCGGTGCCTGGAGCAGATTCGGAACGACGTGTGCTACCACGACGCGGACGTCAAGATCGTTTCCGTAGGCGCCGGCTTCAGCTATGGAGCCCTGGGTATTTCCCACCATGCGACGGAGGATATCTCGATTCTTCGGGCGTTGCCGAACATGGCGGTGGTTTCGCCCGGTGATCTGTGGGAGGTCGCGGAGGCCACTCGCGCCCTGGCAGGCCGCCCGGGCCCCGCGTTGCTGCGGCTTGACAAGTCCGGCGCGCCGTCCAGAGCCTGCCCGGGAGAGGAATTCCAGATCGGCCGTGCTCGCGTGATCCGGGATGGGACCGACGTCGCCCTGGTGGCTGCCGGCGGCATCCTCCGAGAGGTCCTTCAGGCGGCCGAGGCCCTGGATGCCGAAGGCATCTCGTGCCGGGTCCTGAGCATGCACACCATCAAGCCTCTGGATGTCGAGAGCTTGGAGCGCGCAGCCCAGGAGACCGGCGGGGTCATCACCGTCGAGGAGCACACCGTCGAGGGGGGGTTGGGCGGGGCGGTCGCTGAGAACCTTCTCGAGCGCGGAGTATATCCGCGGTGCTTCTTGCGGATCGGATTGCGAAATGGTTTCTCCTCCATTGTGGGCTCCCAGGCTTATCTGCGGAAAGTGTACGGAATGGATGCGAGATCCATTGCAGAAGCGGTGAGAGCCAGAGTATCCAGGGTCAGCGGCTGCGAGGAAGCGGCAGGAGCGCTGGCCGGGCGATGAAGCGGCCTCTTGACCTGGCAGTGTCGGCAGTGGGGCTTGCCGTCACCTCACCGCTTCTCCTCCTGGTGATGATTGCGATCTGGTTGCAGGACTTCTGCTCGCCCTTTTACGTAGCGCCTCGTATGGCGCGCGGCGGTGGGGTGTTCAGGATGGTGAAGTTCCGCTCGATGGTCGTAAACGCCGATAAAATCGGCGGATCTTCGACCGCCGACGATGACCGTCGCATCACACCTGTAGCTCGGGTGATCAGAACCTACAAGCTGGACGAACTGCTCCAGCTCTGGAACGTCTTGCAAGGCGACATGAGTCTGGTGGGCCCGAGGCCCCAGGTGCCGGCGGGCGCCGCGCTGTACACGGATGAGGAACAGCGCATGCTGACAGTCCTGCCGGGCATTACCGACCTGGCGTCCATCGTCTTCGCCGACGAAGGCGAGATCTTGAAAGGGTGCGACGATCCTGATCTGCTTTACGACCGGACCATCCGCCCCTGGAAGAGCCGGCTCGCGCTGCTCTACATCGACCACCGCACGTTCCTCACGGACCTTCAGATCGTCTTCCTCACCGCTCTCGCCATGTGTTCCCGTCCCGCGGCGCTGCGCGGCGTCCAGCGCATCCTCGAGCGCTGGGGCGCCGACGACCTCCTGCGCTCGGTGGCCCGCCGCGACCGCCCGCTCCTGTCCTACCCGCCGCCGGGTGCGCCGGAAACCGTGACCGACTATCCCCGAGTCGCCGCCCCGTAGCTACAACCCTGCTCATGTCCTTCAAACAGCGGCTACATAGACTGCTTCAAACCAGCGAGCGCTTCGAGGGCTTGCACAGGCCTGCCGTCTGGGTCATCCAGATCAGCATCTTTGCCCTCTCCGGCCTGGCCGCCTTTCTGCTTCGCTTCGACGCTCGAATCCCCCCGGCTCACTGGGCCCACCTCACCTTCGCCTTGCCCATCTGGGTCGTCACCAAGACCATCGTGTTCCGTCTCTGGGCCTTGGACCGCGGCTGGTGGCGCTTCGTCTCCATCCACGACGTGGGCCGGCTCGCCGCCGGCAACCTCGTCGGCTCCGTTCTCAGTTTCGCCCTCATTCGCCTGCTGGCCCCCGGCGGCTTTCCCCGCTCCCTCTACCTGCTTGACCTGATCATCTGTTTCCTCGCCATCACCGGAGTGCGCGTCTCCACCCGCATCGTACTCGAGTCACTCGCCGAACTCCGTCATCCGGGCTCGGACAAGCGGACTCTCATTTGCGGTGCTGGAGCCGCAGGCCTCACACTCCTCCGCGAGATCCGATCCAACGCCAGCCTGCACTACAGAGTGTACGGGTTCATCGACGACAACCCCAAGAAGCGCGCCGCCGTCATGCAGGGCATCCCGGTCTTAGGTCCGGCCTCCGAACTCGCCAGCCTGGTTTCCCGCCACCGGATTGAGGAGATTCTGATTGCCCTCCCTTCGGCCACGGGCGCGCAGATGACGAGCATCCTCCGGCTGTGCCACGCCGCCGGAGTCCGCTGCCGAACCATCCCCGGGCTGGCTGAAATCATCGAAGGCCGCGCCCTCGCCAAACAGATCCGCGACGTCGCCGTCGAGGACCTCCTCGGTCGCTCCCCCGTCCACCTCGACGAGTCCGCCCTCCGCCGCAAGTTACAGGGCCAGGTCGCCCTCGTCACCGGCGCCGCCGGCTCCATCGGCGCCGAGCTCTGCCGCCAGATCGCCCGCTTCTCCCCCGCCGCCATCGTCGGCTTCGAGATCGCCGAAACCGCCCTCTTCTACCTGGAGCGCGAGATGTCCCAGGCCTTCCCCGCCGTCCCCTTCCATGCCGAAATCGGCAGCGTCCAGAACCCCAGCCGTCTCGACGAGGTCTTCCGCCTGCACCGCCCCGCCATCGTCTACCACGCCGCCGCCTACAAGCACGTCCCCATGATGGAGGCCCACGTCTTCGAGGCCTTCGAGAACAACGTCGACGGCACCTGGAACACCGCCTTGGCCGCCGCCGAGCACGGCGTCGAGGACTTCGTGCTCATCTCCTCGGACAAAGCCGTCCGCCCCGCCAGCGTCATGGGCGCCACCAAGCGCCTCGCCGAGCTCCTCGTGCTCTCCCTTCAGAACGGCCGCACCAGGTACGTCGCTGTGCGCTTTGGTAACGTCCTGGGCTCGAGCGGCAGCGTCATCCCCGTCTTCAAGCAGCAGATCGCGGCCGGCGGGCCCCTCACCGTCACTCACCCCGAGATGCGCCGCTTCTTCATGACTATCCCCGAGGCCTGCCTGCTCGTCCTCCAGGCTTCCACCATGGGCCACGGTGGCGAGGTCTTTGTCCTCGACATGGGCGAGCCCGTCCGCATCCTCGACCTCGCCCGCAACCTCATCCTCCTCTCCGGCCTCCGCCCCGACCTCGACATCCGCATCGAGTTCACCGGCATCCGCCCCGGCGAGAAGCTCTATGAGGAGCTGAGCACCATCCTCGAGGACACCCTCCCCACCTCACACGAGAAGATCAGGATCTTCGCCGGCAACGGCCTCCCCGAGCAGCGCATGTCCGCCTACCTCGCCCTCCTCCGCGAAATCTGTGCCGCCCGCGACCTCGCCCGCCTCATCGTCTCCCTCAAGGACATCATCCCCGACTACAACCCCAGCGCCCACCTTCTCCGCCGCGTCCTCGCCACCCCGCCGAGTCACGCCCTTGCCGCCAGCGCCTGACCGGTCCCTTTCCCCAACCCCTCCGCGCCCTCTCGGTGCTCCGCACTACTAACGCACGGAATCTTGTCCGGCTGCGAAGACTCCCGAAGGACGGCCTGTTCCGGTCTTTTTGCCTTTTGCCCTTTGCCTTTTGCCTTGCGGCGCAGCCGCGCTGCGAGCGACCTTTTCCTGGCCCTCTCCATGAACCCTGCCCCCTGCCCTCGATGCGGTTCCACCCGTGTCCACCGCCCCCACCGCCGTGGATTCACGGAGCGGACCCTGTCCCTGCTCGGGCTGAAGGTCCGCCACTGCCACTCCTGCAACCTCCGTTTTGCCCGGCTGGGGAGTTCCGTCATCTTCATTGAGGATGCCCAGAGGGTCGTCCGCAAGCTGGCCTTCTTGTGTCTGATAGTGGCAGGCGCCGCGCTCATCCTCGTCCTGATGGCCTGGGTGAGCGCCTGGCACGTGGCCTCCTTTCCTGCCGCTTGACCCGCTCATGCTACTATCCACTTACACCATGCTCCCCTCCGCCGCGGCCCTGGGCCTGCTTCTCGCCTTCGGCATCCTCGCCCTCTGGCACCCCGCCCGCTGGCCCCTCAGCGTCTTCCAGGCCGGCGTCTTCGCCCTCGCCGCGGCCTCCTCGGCCCGGATGCTGTGGCGCCCCCGTCCTTTCTCGCTCAGCTTTCCTCTCATCGCACTGGCTGGCACGGTCCTCTGGGGACTGCTTCAGCTCCTGCTCGGCTGGACCGTCTACCGCTTCGAGACGTGGAACGCCGTGTTGAAGTGGGGGACCAGCCTGGCGGTCTTCTGGCTCGCCCTGGAGATCTGCGCTTCCCGCCGGATCCGCCACGGCTTCCGTAAGGCCCTGCTTTACTTCGGCTTCCTGCTCAGCCTTCTTTCGGCAGTCCAGTACTTCACTGCCCCGGGCAAGGTCTTCTGGCTGTTCCCGGTCGATTATGCCAATGTGGGCCCTTTCTTGAACCGCGACCACTACTCGACCTTCGTCGAGCTGATCTTGCCGCTGGCGGTGTTTGAGGCCCTGAGGGATCGCCGCAAGACCCTTTCCCACGCCCTCATGGCAGGGGCGATGTTCGCCTCGGTAGTGGCCGGGGCTTCCCGGGCCGGCTCGATTCTGGTCACCCTGGAGATCGCGGTCGTCGTGTTCCTCGGCCTGTCTCCCCGCTTTGCCACCGCAACCACCATGGCGTACGTGCTGGGCCGGGTCGCCTTCTTCGCCGTGGTCTTCGCCGCAGTGGTGGGCTGGGAGGTGCTCTGGAGCAGGTTCCAGGAGCCGGATCCGTTCAAAGGCCGCCGCGAGATATTGCAGTCTTCGCTGGCCATGGTGCGCGAACGGCCGTGGACCGGATTTGGCCTGGGCGCCTGGCCAACGGCCTACCCCGCTTATGCCGTCATGGACTTCGGACCCGACCTCTACGCCAACCACGCCCATAACGACTGGGCGGAGTGGGCGGCCGAGGGCGGGATACCGTTCTGCCTGCTGCTGCTGGCGGTCGCTGTGTGGAGCGCGCAGCAGGCGCTCCGGTCTCCCTGGGGCCTGGGCGTGCCATGTGTTTTCCTGCACTGTCTGGTGGATTTCCCGCTGCAACACGCTGCGCTGGCGGCGTTGCTTTTCGCGGTGCTGGGAGCCATGGCCGCGGCCCGGAGAGACCACCCCGGCCCCCCGGGGCAGACTCAGGTCGGCCAAGGTGAATCGTGACCGGGCAATCGAAGATTTACGTGGCCGGTCACGCCGGACTGGTGGGCTCCGCCCTGGTGAGGAGACTCCGCGCGGAAGGATTCACCAACCTGGTGACGCGCCCGCGTGCGGACCTGGACCTGTGCGATCAGGCCGCCACCAACCGCTTCTTCGCCGAGGAGCGCCCGGACTACGTTCTGCTGGCTGCCGCCCGGGTGGGTGGCATCCTGGCCAACAGCACCTATCCGGCGGATTTCATCCGCGAGAACCTGCTGATCCAGACCAACGTGATCGACGCCGCCTGGCGGCACGGGGTGAAGAAGCTGCTGTTTCTGGGGTCCTCCTGCGCCTACCCCCGGCTGGCGGCCCAACCCATGTGCGAGGACTCCCTGCTGACCGGTGCGCTGGAGCCCACCAACGAAGCCTACGCCGTGGCCAAGATCGCCGGCATCAAGATGGTCCAGGCCTACCGGCGGCAATACGGCTTCCGCGGCATCTGCCTGATGCCCACCAATCTCTACGGCCCGGGTGACAACTTCGATCTCCACGACTCGCACGTGCTGCCCGCCCTGCTGCGCAAGTTCCACGAGGCCAAGCTGGCGCGGGAACCCGCGGTGACCTTGTGGGGGTCCGGCGAGGCCACGCGGGAGTTCATGCATGTGGACGACCTGGCCTCAGCGGCGCTGTTCCTGATGCGTCACTACGACCATGAGGAACTCATCAACGTGGGCTCGGGCGAGGGCCTGAGGATCCGCGAGGTCGCGGAACTGATCCGGGAGACCGTGGGCTACGCCGGCCAGATCCGCTTCGACCGCTCGAAGCCCGACGGCACACCCCGCAAGGTGCTCGACGTGTCCCGGCTGCGCGAGTTAGGCTGGCGGCCGGCCATCGCGCTGCGGGAAGGGCTCCAGAACACCTACCAGTGGTATCTCCGGCACGTGGCCGGCGCCCCGAGCGCTTGAGAACGCCCTCCGGCTACAGCCGCGCGTAGCCGTAACGCGGACCCCTCGCCTCCTCGAGCGCTGCCCAGACCGCAGCCGCAGTCTGGGGTCTCCAAGACGCAGCCAGCTCGGCCCGGAGCACCTCGAGCCCGCGCGGCCCCATTTCCGCCAAGGCGCCGGCCGCCGCCCGGGCCAGGTCCGCCTCGGCGGAGCCGAGC
>CAZXXV010000048.1:0-13394 GCA_964644725.1 uncultured bacterium | reverse complement strand
CTCCGGGCAGCCCCCAGAGGCCGTTGTCAGATCGGCGCTGCAGGAGGATCCGCCCGTCTCCGCTCTGGATAATGGCCGCCACGCCCGGCCGGATCTGGGTAGCTTTGCTGCCATCCATCTCGGGCCTCATACCGGATTCCTCATCTGACTCATGCCCCATCCGGTCGTACGTTCAGATGTCCCGCCTTCCCCTTTTTTCAAGGATTCGCCGACGGTCCAGCAATCCTTCTCCGATCACGCCTTCACGGGCTCCACGAAGATACTTGCCCATCTCCACGGCTTCCACTAGTATTCGGATTCGTCTCTGGGCCTTGACGCGGGTCAAGGCCGCCCCATGCTATTCGGAATGCGGTTCCCCGCCTTTCGCCTGACAGCCATTGCCCTTGGGTTACTCGCGCAGGCATATCTCTTTGCCTGCATCCGGCAAGCAATCCGATCCTCGCGCCGATCCGACTGCTTCAAGTCCCGGGCCATCTGCCTGGTGGGTACCTCCATCGGCCTGCTCTTCGCCCTGAACACCTACATGCTGCTCAGGCGCATTCCCTGGGTGGACCCGCCGATGGCGGCACAGGTCGGCCTGTTCTATCCTGCAGCCGTGTGGAACTTCGGCTCGTTGTTCTCCGCCCTGCTCCTCGTCCGGGCGCGGGTCGCCGGGGGGCTGGGGCAAATGGTTTCCCGGCTGTTCCGTGGCCAGGCCGGCCAGGCCGCCCCTGACCCCGTGGATCTTTCCCGGCGGCGCTTCCTCCAGGCAGGCGTGGGCGGGATCGCTGCGGCGCCAATCGTTCTGGCCGGATACGGGGCAGCATACGCCGGGAAGGCGTATGATGTCCAGGAGCTTTCCCTGCCGTTCGGTCGGTCACTGCGCGTTGTCCAGCTCACCGATATTCACGCCGGCCTGTACATGACCGGTGAGGAGATGCGGCGGTATGCCGACCAGGTCATCGCGCTCCAGCCGGACCTGTTCGTCCTCACGGGGGACTTCATCTCCAATTCGATGGCATTCTTCCCCGGCTGCGTGGAGGAGATGGCCCGGGTTCGCGCGCGGTATGGCACCTTCGCCACGCTGGGGAATCACGAACATTTATTTGGGAGGATCAGCGAGGTCCAAGAGATCTTCCGGCAACACCGGATTCCGCTCCTGAACAACGCGCACCAGGTGATCCAGACTGGACGGGGCCCCTTCGCGGTCGCCGGGATCGACGACTTACTCACCGGGCGTCCCGACCTGGAGGCGGCCCTGCGTGGGCTCGAACCGGCCATCCCGACGATCCTCCTGTCGCATCGCCCCGAGATCTTCCCTCAGGCGGCCGACCGTGACATCCCGCTGACCCTGGCAGGCCACTGGCATGGCGGCCAGGTCAAGCTGAGCCTTCCGGGAGGCGATATCAGCCTGGTCCACCTCCGAACGCCCTATCCTGAGGGCCTGTACCTGATCAATTTTTCCCACCTGTACGTCAGTCGGGGGATCGGCACCACGTTCACGCCGGTCCGCCTGAACGCCCCGCCGGAAGTTACACTTTTCCGATTGACGTAAGCGTCCCTTCGGGGCTGCCCGAAAGCGTTCGGCTGTTCGGAAGTTCGGCAGTTCGGCTGTTCAGGTTTCAGATGAACGGTCGAATCCGCCAGAGGCGGAAACCGCCGAACGTCTTCAAGATCACCCGCTGCCACTGACCAAGATGGTATCCTCGTGCGAGTAAGGCGGGGAACAGCAGCAGAGAAAAACGAGCGGTTCCTGCCCGATATTCCGGATCCTGTGCCGAGTCCCTGGCGGGATGAGGATTCCGTCGCCCGGCCTGACCTCCCTCCGTTCGCCCTGCAGGGTCATCAGTCCCCGGCCGCGCAGGACGTAGTAAATCTCTTCGGCTCGCGGATGGTAGTGTTCTTCGGTTTCCACGCCAGGGGGAACCGTGGCCTCGGCCAGGCTTTGGTTCGTTGCCGTCGAGTTCGTCCGATCCAGGATCGAGCGGATCTCGGAGCGATCCTTGGTGATGAACGGGACGCCTCGATCGCGGTTGACGACTTCCACAGGCGCTCACCCCTTCTTGGGGGGTTGGGAGGGGCGGATCTCCACGCGGCTGGGTAACGACCGGTGGTCGTGGGCCAGGAGGTGGAGCACCACCTCGGCGATATCCGACGGGGCCAGCCTCCATGACTCGTGTCCCGGTGTGCGGCCGCCGAACTCGGTATCCACGCTGCCCGGCAGGATGGTACTCACCTTGATGCCGTCGTATCGGATCTCTTGCATGAATGCCTCGCTGAAGCCCATTAACCCGAACTTCGAGGCGTTGTAGGCGCTGAGGTTCGGAATGGGGTTCACCCCCGCCAGGCTGCTGATGTTGAGGATGTACCCACCACCACGCCGGCGCATCCAGGGGATGGCCGCCCGGCAGCAGTAGAAGACCCCCGTCAGGTTGGTATCAATCACCTCGTGCCACTTTTCGAGAGGCAAGTCCGCGACCGCCCCCCGCCCCGCCACGCCGGCGTTGTTGATCAGGATGTCCAGGCCGCCGAAAGTCTCGGCCGCGTGCCGCATGAGTGCCTCGACTTGATCGTACCGCCGCACGTCGCAGGCCATTCCCGCGCACCGACCCGGCCCGGTCCGGGAGATTTCCGCAGCCACTTCATCGGCCTGGCGCCCATCGCGTCCACAGATCACGATGTTCGCCCGCTCGGCCACGAGCGCACGGGCGATCTCGCGCCCGATCCCGCGGGTTCCGCCCGTGACGACCGCTACCTTTTCCTGCACATTCGGTGTTCGCATTCCATCTTGACCCTTTGTCTGTCGGAGATCGACTGCGTGCGACGAGGCGCCTCCGGCCTCAACACGATCCTGGCATCTTCGCCGGATGCCAGTGCAGAGCAGCAGGAGTGGACCCGGTCCGCATCTGGCCGACGGTGTCACTCACTGACACGTTGTGCCAGGCGATTGAGGCCCTTGTTACTCGACGGTCACGCCGGTCACTATGAACTTTCCATCCTTCTCATCGAGCGTCAGCGTGCCCTTCCCTTTCTTCTCCGCGCCGCCCGCCTTGACGGTCATCTCGTCCACGGTGACACCGGTCACGTTTCCCTTCTCCCGGATGCTCGAGAGGCTCCGGAAGGGCAGGACCAGTTGGGCGTCGGCCTTCTTGGCCTCGGCGTCGAGCGTGTAGTCCGTGCCGCCGACCTTCACCGTCACCTTGCCTGCCGCTTGACCCTTCACCGCATCCCAATTCCCCTTCCCCCAAGCCAGAAGGAATTCCTGGGCCGCCGTGATGTGGGGTGGGACCTGTGCCAAGGCGGGGGTCACACCGAGAAGAGCCATCAGCAAGAGCGCCACGATCTTTCCGAATCGGACCATGTGGGCTTCGTCCCTTCAGTCGTCGGCGTGCGAGCCGCGCACCGCGCGGCAGACGAATGTTCCCTTGAGCCGGGTGGGCGAGCACCGCACCGGCGCTCCCCCTGATGCTCAAGAAGACGTATCCGCACGATGGCCTTGATTCATCCCTGTGTCAAGGAGAGGTCGTGGGAGGAGGAGGCCCGAGGATTCTCCTGGAACAGACGGACGGTTCGAAGGAGGTGCGATGAAGAGCCGTGGAAAGGTCACCAGGGGGAAGCAGGGCACTCAGGATACCGGCGTCCGCCCGAACGTGGCCTCCATGGAACCGGGGTTTCCATCAGTCAGGCCGTGGGGTAGGGGAGGCCGCAAGCCGGCAGAAAAAATGCCAGAAAATGGTCAAAAAATGTTGACAGCTTCCGAGGCGCGCAGTACAAAGGGCCGACGCGGAGTCGGAGGATTTTTCTGGGCCGGTAGACCGAGGGCAAGGCGACCCCCATGGCCAGCCGCGGCGACGTCAGCTTCTATCGGGACCTCCTGTATAAGCGGGTGGTGGACTGCAATGGACGCCCGGTGGGGGCCATCTTGGATCTGGCCGCCGGGCGGCCCGATCCGAGCACTGGCGCTCCAGCCGTCCAGCGTCTCGTGATTCGACCTCACCGGCTTCGCCGCACCGTCTCTGCCCGCCCCGGGGAGTCGCTGGTCCTGGCCTGGGAGCTGGTGGAGGCGCTGGAATCCCGACACATACGGCTCCGCCAGGCAAGCACTGAACTCGCCCCGTCGCCCCTCGAAGCCGGGCAGATCCTGCTCCGCAAGCACATCCTGGACCAGCAGATCGTGGACTGCCGCGGTTTCAAGGTGCAGCGGGTGAATGATATCGCCATGGGTTTCTCTGACGGGACGCTTCAGCTCTGGGGGATGGACACCGGGATGCGCGGCTTCCTGACCCGTCTGGCGTATCGCTGGGGCCTGCTGGGGCTGCTCCGCCCTCTGCACGACCGCCTCCACCAGCGTCTGATCCGCTGGGATTTCGTCGAACGGGTCGAACCCGTCCGGGGCACCATCCGGCTGCGCCTTTCTCGCGACGAGGTTCGCTCCGCCATCCGCCAGGCGCCTGCGTCAGCCGACTAGGTCGCTTCGCCATGCCCGTCCTCTCATTCACCCAGTTGCGCCATCGTCCCCTCGTGGACTC
Source organism: uncultured bacterium (assembly GCA_964644725.1). Lineage (GTDB taxonomy): Bacteria > Methylomirabilota > Methylomirabilia > Methylomirabilales > 2-02-FULL-66-22 > 2-02-FULL-66-22. The sequence continues at coordinate 8,886 of CAZXXV010000048.1, read as the reverse complement.
CCACGGCGTCGCCGTCGGGCGCCTGGAGGATCTCGTGGTCCTGGCCCTCGGGGCCAAGCCCCAGGTGACAAAGCTCTGCTTGCGCCGGCCCGACCGGGAAGAGTGGATCCTCCCCTGGGAGCTTGTGGCCGATTTCTCGACGGACCCAGGCGCCCCCATCCGCCTGCGGAGCGCCGCCGCCGACCTCTCCCCCGTAAGCCTCCGGCCAGAAGAGACGCGCCTGGCGAAGAACGTGCTAGACAAGAAGGTGGTGGACACCGCCCGCAAGAAGGTCGTCCGGGTGAACGACATCGAACTGGAGGAGCGAGAGGGACGCCTCCACGTGACCGGGGTTGAGGGCGGCCTCCGCGGTCTCTTGCGGAATCTGAAATCCGAGGGACTGGCCGAACGCTTGGCGGCTCTCGTCGGCGCGGACCTGCCCCGCGACGTCGTCGCGTGGGAGGTCCTGGACCCGCTGGAGACGGAACTCACCCGGGCGAAGCGCCAGGCGGTGTACACCAAGCTGGCCAAGCTGCACCCGGCCGACATCGCCGACATCATGGAAGAATTGAACCCCAGCGAGCGGGCCACGATCCTGGCCGCCATGGACGAGGCCACAGCCGCCGAGGCCATCACCGAGGCCGAGCCGGAGGTCCAGGCCTCCGTCGTCCAGATGATGGAGCCGGAGAAGGCTGCGGACATCCTGGAGGAGATGGAGCCGGACGAGGCCGCCGACATCCTGAGCGACCTGCCCGAGGCCAAGGCCGAGGAGCTCCTCGAAACCATGGAGCCGGAGGAGGCTCAGGAGGTCGAGGAACTCCTGGAGCACGAGGAGGATACCGCCGGCGGCCTCATGACCACGGAGCACGTGGCCTTTGCCCCGACCCTGACCGTCGCCGAGGCTATCCAGCGGATCCGGGACGAGGCCAAGGAAGCGGAAACCATCTACTATCTCTACGTGACGGATCCCCGGGAGCGGCTGCTGGGGGTCCTGAGCCTACGCGAGTTGATCCTGGCCGATCCGGGCCAGCGTCTGGAGCAGATCATGCACACCGATGTCGTAAGCGTCCGGCTCGAGACCGGGCTCCGCGAGGTGGCAGAGCTTCAGACCAAGTACAACCTGCTGGCCTTGCCGGTGGTGGGCGGCGAGGGTGAGATGCTGGGCATCATCACCGTGGACGATGTCCTGAACCTCATCCTCCCGATGATATGGAAGAAGCGGGCCGTAAAAAAGTTCATCTAGCACCAGCCGTGCGGTGCCTGCCGAAGCGGCTGCCCCGGCACTTGGGGGCGCCGTCCTCGCTGCGCCGGGCGGCTGCCTGTCCGGAGTCGTGGCTGACCCATGCCCATGCGCTGGAGCCGCATCCGACGCCGCCTGTTCCTGTTCCTCATGGTGATGGGGCCAGGCATCATCACCGCCAGCGTGGACCAGGACGCCGGAGGGATCACCACCTACTCGGTGGCGGGGGCGCAATACGGCTACAGCCTGCTCTGGTCGCTTCCCTTCATCGTGGTGGCCCTGGCGGTGATCCAGGAGATGGGAACGCGGATGGGGGTGGTGACGGGTCGCGGCTTGGCCGACCTCATCCGCGAGCGCTTTGGGCTGCGCATCACGCTCCTCTGTATGGCGATCCTGGTGGTGGCGAACGTGGCCAACACGGCCTCGGAGTTCGCGGGGGTCGCCGCCAGTCTTGAGATCTTCCACATCAGCCGCCACTGGTCGGTTCCCCTCGCCGCCGTCCTCGTCTTCGGCCTGGTGATCCAGGGCACGTATCGGGTCGTCGAACGGGTCTTCCTGCTCGCCAGCGCCCTCTACGCCGTCTACGTCGTGTCCGCGCTCCTGGCCCACCCCCCGTGGGGGGCCATCCTGCGCCAGATGGTCCGCCCCTCCTTCTCGCTCCAGGGAGGGTATCTCATCACCCTCATCACCATCGTGGGGACCACCATCGCGCCCTGGATGCAGTTCTACCTCCAATCCAGCATCGTGGACAAGGGCGTCCGCCTGCGCGACCTGCGCTGGGCGAGGCTGGACGCCTACGTGGGGAGCGTGGTGGCCGGGCTGATCGCCTTCTTCATCATCGTGGCCTGCGGCGCCACCCTGTTCCCCAACGGCGTCCGCGTGGAGACAGCCAAGGACGCCGCGCTGGCGCTGGAGCCGTTCGCCGGGCACTATGCCACCGCCCTGTTCGCCTTCGGGCTCCTGAACGCGTCGGTGTTCTCGGCAGCGATCCTGCCCCTGTCCACAGCCTACGCGGTGTGCGAGGCGTTAGGCTGGGAGACCGGCGTGGATCGTCGTCCTCGGGAGGCGCCGGCCTTCTTCATCATCTACACCCTCATGATCCTCCTGGGGGCGGCGCCGATTCTCCTGCCTCGGGCTCCCCTGGTGGCTATCATGTTCTGGTCCCAGACGCTGAACGGGCTCCTGCTGCCCCTGGTCCTCCTGGTGATGCTCAAGCTCATCAACGACCCGGAGATCATGGGGCGTCACGTGAACTCGGTGGCATTCAACCTGGTCGCCTGGGGCACGGCGGCCGTCATGATTGCCTTGAGCCTGCTGCTCCTGCTCACCAGCCTGGTATGAGGCAGGGCCAGGGCCGCGCCTTCCCGCCGACCAAAATTGCGTTGGACCCCCGGCTGAATCCTGATATCCTCTGGCACCACGTTGCTGTCGAGTGGTCGATTGGTCAATTGGTCAATTGGGGAAAACGGTCAAGTCGGGAGCCGTCGCCACTAGTTGACCAGTCGACCAATTGACCAATTGACATTCCTGGTTGCCCGGTTGCCAGGATGAATCCGACCCATTACGCCATCCGCGATTGGCCCGAAGGGGAGCGTCCCCGCGAGCGGCTGCTGGCCGAGGGATCCCGCCGCTTGACGACCGCTGAGCTGTTGGGGATCGTGCTCCGGACCGGGGCGCGAGGGCAGAGCGCCGTGGATCTGGCGCGGACTCTGCTGAAGGAGTGGGAGGGTTTGTCCGGGTTGGACGCCGCCGACCCGCACCTGCTCGCGGAGACGAAAGGGCTGGGGCTGGCCAAGATCGCCCAGGTCAAGGCAGCGTTGGAGCTGGGTCGGCGGCTCCTGGCCGAGGTGGAACGGGCGGCCCGCCCACGGATCACCAGCTCCAATGATGTCCTGGAGTTGATGGCCCCGCGTCTGCGCGGGTTGCAGGTCGAGTGCTGTGAGGTCATCCTGTTGAATGGGGGGAACGAGGTCGTGGCGGTGGAGATGCTGAGCGAGGGCTCCCTCACCGAGAGTCCCGTCTACCCCCGGGAGATCCTGCAGCGGGCCAACCGGCACCACGCGGCCGCAGTCATCCTGGTGCACAATCACCCCTCCGGCCACTCGCAGCCCAGCGCAGGCGACCGGGCGCTCACGGAAGAGCTGGTCCTGGCCGGCGACCTGCTGCGCATTCCGCTGGTGGATCATGTGATCATCGGGCGGCGGGACCACTACAGTTTCGCTGACCGCGGCCTGATCGAGGAATACAAGCGCCGGCCCCGGCGCACCGCGTGACCCGGTAGGGGAGGAGCGATTCCGTGGACGATCCCGAGACCCTTCTCGCCGTCGCCCTGGGGAGACAGTCAGCGGACCTGGTGGTCCGTGGCGGCATCCTGGCCAACGTCTATACCGGCGAACTCCTGGAAGACTGGGGAGTCGCCGTGGCCGGTACCAGGATCGCCTTCATCGGGCCAGAGGTGGAGCAGCACGTCGGCCCTGCCACCACGGTGATTGACGCGCAGGGTCGGATCGTCGCCCCCGGCTTCATCGACGGCCACACCCACCTGGACTGCATCCATCGGCTGGACCACTATCTCGCCGCCGCGATCCCCACGGGCCTCACCACGCTGATCACCGAGACCAGCCAGCTCAGCACCGTCGGCGGCTATCCGGCGCTGGCGGCCTTCCTGGCCCAGTTGCCGGGCCTGCCGATTATGGCCTTCGCCACGGCGCCAACCATCTCATACCTGCTCTCGGATCGGGGCGACGGTGCGCCCATGATCTCGATGGAGGAGATGGCTCGCCTCCTGGGGGAGCCGGGCGTGGTCGGGCTGGGGGAGGTGTATTGGCCCGCGATCCTGGAGGGGCGAGCGGGCCTCCGTCTCCTCATCGCCAAGGCCGAAGCCATGGGCAAAGGAGTGGAGGGACACACCGCCGGCGCCCGCGGGAGCAAGCTGACTGCCTGCGTGGCCGCGGGGATCTCCTCCTGCCATGAGCCGATCACGGCCCAGGAGGTCCGGGAGCGGCTGCGCCTTGGGCTGACCACCATGGTCCGGGACGGATCGATCCGGCGCGATCTCGGCGCCCTGGATGGCGCCCTCAAGGGAATCGTTCCACGGCGGCTGGTCCTGGTCTCCGATACGGTGTGGGCGCATCATCTGCTGGAGCGAGGGTACCTGGACGAGGCGGCGCGGCAGGCGGTGGCCATGGGCCTCGAGCCTATGCAGGTCCTGCAGGCCATCACGCTGGCGCCGGCGGAGCACTTCCGGATTGAGGGGTTGGTGGGAGGGCTTGCGCCCGGACGGCAGGCGGACATGGTGCTGCTCTCCGATCTGGCAGAGTTCCGTCCCAGTCTGGTGATCGCCCGCGGTCGCGTGGTCGCGAGGGACGGCCACGTGACGGTTCCGATACCCCCGGTGGAACTCCCAGCGGAAGTCTTTCCCGGTCCACGGGTGTCCCACGCGCTCACGCTGAATGATCTGAGGATTCCGGCGCCGCCCGGTCGCGATCGGGTTCGTGTGCGGGTCATCCACTTCACCGGGGAGATCGTGACCCAGGAAACCGTCCGCGAGCTTTCCGTCCGAGACGGAGCACTTGCGACCGATCCGGAAGCGGATCTGCTCAAGGTCGTGGCGCTCGACCGTCGCGGGCGGGGGCAGATCGCCCGTGGCTTCGTCTCCGGATACGGATTGCGTCGCGGCGCCCTGGCGGCGAGCGTCAGCTTCGACACCGCCAACCTGATTCTCCTGGGGGCGAGCGACGCCGACATGCTCGTGGCGGCTGAGCGGATGCTGGCCATGGGCGGTGGCCTGGTCGTGGCAGTGGACGGGGCGATCCGGGCCGAAGTCCCGCTGCCCCTGGGCGGCGTCATCTCGGATCAGCCCATGGGGGTGCTGGCCAGACAGATCGCGGCATGCCAGCAGGCCCTCCTCGAACTGGGCTGTTTCCGGGAGAATCCGTTTCTCAGCGCCAAGGTACTCACGTTTCTCGCCATCCCGGCCCTCCGAATCCGGGAGCGGGGACTGTGGGATGTTCGGCGGAACCAGGTGGTCCCCTTGATCGTGGATGCGGGGGACGGATAGGGAGGCCTATGGCGACTCGCGAGAGACCCGTCCCCATTGATCAGGGGATCCTGGAGCGGTTGAACCGGGGAATCCTCCAACGGACCGGCGCCTACCGGACCGATGACCACATCGTGCTGCGCTCGGGGCGCCACACCTCCGAGTACGTGGCGAAGGCGCTGGTTACCACCGAGCCGACCTTCACCGAGGGCCTGGGGGACATCATCGCCGAGCATTTCAGCCGGTTCCAGGTGGACCTCGTCCTGACGACGGGATACGGGGCCGGCCTCCTGGGACACTGCGTGGCCCGCGCCCACCCGTCCCGGCCCCGATTCATCTTCGCTACGAAGGTGAAAACGGCGGGTCGCCGGACCGAGGTCGTCCTCCAGCCCGAGTACCGCGCGTTCTTCGCCGAAGGGGGTCGGGTCTTGATCGTCGAGGACATCCTGACGACGGGGGAGACGGTCAAGCAACTGATCAAGCTGGTGGAGAACATGGGTGGAACGGTCGTCGGCGTCGGCGCCATCTGGCGTCGAAGCACCCGGATGAAGTTCAAGTACCCTCTCTTCACCGTGGTGACGCGCGACTTTCCGACCTACGCCCCGACGGAATGCCCGATGTGCAAGCAGGGCATCCCGATCAACCCGGACTTCGGCGGCGGACCAGAGGAGGAGTCGGAGGATCAGGGGGACTGATTGGATCGGGGATGGATTCCGTCTCCGTGAGCGGATTTGTCTGGAGTTTCCATGGCTCTACCCAATCGATCACTTGAATGATACCGGAAGCCAGTCCTTTGGAATCAGTGTCTTACGTCATTCCATTCTGGTCATAAGGTCAAAAAGTCCCCTGTGTTAAAAGGCGCAACAATTTGTCAGACCTGCACAGAAATTCCGCAGTGTACTACACCAGAAATGCCTGGACAGCCCATCTCGCATTGGCTATAGTAGTCTTTTCCTACTGGTCGGTGGCCCCCACGTAACCCCCGAAGATTCGAATTAAGGGTGGCGCTGGAGCCTCGGTCGGCTCATCCTCAAGAAGGCAGAGCCAAGGTGGGAGTCCCCGAGACGCCTTCGGGCGCACGGGGCCGACAAAGGGCCTGTTGAACGGGCGGTTGGTGGCAGCCCGGGCGTGAAGGCCAGGCAGGGGGGTTAGCTCAGTTGGGAGAGCGCCGCGTTCGCAACGCGGAGGTCGAGGGTTCGAATCCCTTACCCTCCACCAAGCTGTGGGCATCCCCCCGGCCGAGTAACTTCGAAAGGTCGTAGCCTCGATCCCCTGGTCGCTGGCGCGGTCCTCGCGGATCGTCGATCAGCCGCACGTCTTGCAGACCTCCGGTCCCGCGGACCCTCGTTCGATCACCCTATGGACGGTGCCGCCCGGCTCCGCCTCGTGCAGGCCCTGCAAGCTTTCCTTCAGGCGGTCCGGTGTCGCCGGACATGGCACGCAACGGATCGGCTCCTGGTGGTCCTTGGTGGAATCGCTGACCCGGAGTTACGCCTGCATCGGTTCGGGGAACACCTGAAGGCGCGGACACCGGAGGAGGCGGCCTGGACCATTGCAGAGCTGTGGGATCGAGTGGCCGCTGGGGAACGCCAAGCCCAGACGATCTGCCTTGGGCTGCTCGACGCGAAGCGCCTGGCTGGGGTCCTAGAGGCCGATCACCTGAAGGAGGCGCAGGCAGTCCTGGAGGCGAACGGGCACGTCAGCGCGGGACTCTTCGTCCCTGCGAAACCTCGCCGGGACCTCCAGGACGACGAGACGGTCCCCCGGCCCAAGGAGCCTGTAGGATTCCGCATCTCGCTGGCTCGTCAGCCGGTCGCCAAGGTGCTGGATCGGCTTCTCTTCGATCCTGATGCGCGGGTGGTTCGAACGATCCTGGGGAATCCCCGCCTCACCGAGGCGGAAGTGGTCAAGCTCGCGGCTTCGCGCCGTGCCGCACCCGAGGTCCTGGAGGTCATCGCGCAGGACAACCGCTGGATTGCGCGGTACCCGGTGAAGGTGGCGCTGGCGAACAACCCGACAACCCCGTTGCGCGTGGTTCTGAGGTTGCTTCCGTATCTGTTGCACCAGGATCTCCGGGCAGTGGCCGCGGGATCTTCCCGGGCCGAGGTGCGGGAGCAGGCAGCGAACCTCTTGTCCCAGCGCCCGGGCGCCTGAGCGAGTGAGCGCTGCTCGCCCGCAGGGTCCCAAGAGAGCGGCTCACGGGAAGGCCCCGAAGCCGCCAGCACAGAGTGGCTGGAGTAGGTTTCCATGGAAGTCTATCTGAACGAAAATGCCTTTGTTGGCCTCCTCGTCTCCACGGTCGAGGTGTACCGGCGGGAGTGTTTCGGCCTCCTCCTTGGCCATCGCGAGCCCGAGCGGATCATGGTGGATTTCGTGGTTCCATATCAATCGGCGCGACGGAAGTTCCAAGAGGTACACATGGACTGGCACCGGGGCCAGCGGGTGGAGGAGGCCGTGCGAATGACCTCTCGCTGGGAGCTGGTGGGGGACTACCATTCCCACCCGATGTACGGCGACAAGAAGGCCACTACCAAGCTGTCCGGCGTGGATATCAAGGACTTCCGCGACGAGGGGACGTCCATCGTCGTGGCGATCAACGACGGGCACCGGCAGCAGCGCTGGGGGTACGTCAAGGGTGGGCTGATCTCCGGGAGCATCAACGGCTACGCCATCCGCCTGGTTGCCTATCACAAGGAGGGGGAGGCCATCGTCCGGGTCCCCCTGGTCTGTCCCTACGCTGTCGGCTTCATGGCCAAGACCAAGGGACCCACGCCGGTGGAGGTGCGACAAGAGTAAACGCCGCCCTGGTGGCATTGCCAATTTTCAAACCGACAATGGAAAACCGACAACGGCCCCGGAAGGACGTCGGGGAAACCCCGCCGTGTTCCGGGCGCTGTTCAGTGTCGGTTGTCCGTTGTCGGTTTTCAGTTTTCCATTGAGGAGCGCTTCATGAATCGTCCTCTCGTGATTGCCGTCATTGGTGAAAATGATCCCACGCCCGAGATCGCCGCGCTGGCCGAGGCGGTCGGGGAGGGGATCGCGTCGGCCGGTGCCGTTCTGGTCTGTGGCGGCCTGGGTGGCGTGATGGAGGCGGCCTGTCGTGGCGCCCATGGCAAGGGCGGGATCAGCATCGGCATTCTGCCGGGCACGCGACCGGGCGATGCGAACCCCTACGTGACCTACCCGATCCCCACCGGGCTTGGCCATGCGCGGAATATCCTGGTTGCCCGGTCCGCCCAGGCGGTGATTGCCATCGGCGGGAAATACGGCACGCTGTCCGAAATCGCCTTCGCGAAGATCGAGGGGATCCCCGTCATCGGCCTGCAGACCTGGGAGCTCAGGCGCGAGGGGATTGGCGAGGATTCCATCCTGCGCGCCACCGACCCGGAGGAGGCCGTGAGGAAGGCGCTGGAAGCGGCCAGGAAGCGGGCCGCCTGACCCGAGAATTCGGATTGAGGAGGAAAACTTCACAATGATCCACAGATTACGCCCGCCCATGTCCGCCTTAGGCGGACAGGTTGTATGACTCGCGACCTGGGCGGGTCCGCCTATGGCGCGACAGATTGTGCAGATTCAAGAGGGGATACGTTCCAGGAGAATCTGCGTAATCTGCGAAATCTGCGGATCA
>CAZXXV010000047.1:11339-13524 GCA_964644725.1 uncultured bacterium | reverse complement strand
TCTCTGCGACCCAAGGTCACGCTGGAGCTGGGACAGGGGATTGCCGGGACCGTTGCCCAGACGCGCCGCGTGGAGTGGGTGCCGGACGCGGGGAGGGACCCGCGGGTGGCCAGGAACGTGGACGCCACCACCGGGTTCGTGACCAAGAACATCCTGTGCGGGCCCCTTATGGTCCGGGACCGGTTTATCGGCGTTGCCGAGGTGATGAACCTGGCCCATCCGGAGCTGCTCGGGCCCGACGGTCTGGAACTGTTCGAAACCTTCTGCCGGCAAGTGGCGGTTGCTATCGAGAACGCGCGCCTGCACAAGGTCCTCCTGGAGCGCGAGCGGGAGAAGCAACAGCTCGAGTTCGCGGCGGTCGTCCAGCAGAGCTTCCTCCCGGCCAGCTTCCCCACCTGACCGCGCCAGCGCTTCCAGGTGGAAGCCAAGAGTATCCCGGCCTCGGCAGTGGGCGGCGATTTCTACGATTTCCTGTCCTTGGACCCTGACCGGCTGACGGCCGCCATCGGGGACGTCTCGGGGAAAGGAGTGCCTGCGGCCCTGTTCATGGCCAAGCTGATCAGCGATCTGCGCTTTGCCGGGCAGAAGCTGGGCTCGCCGGAGGCGATCCTGAGCGAGGTGAACCTGGGCCTCACGACCCAGGCGCGGCGCGGCATGTTCGTGAGCGCCCAGTACCTCTTGCTGGATCCCGAGACGGGCGAGGCCCGGGTGAGTAACGGGGGCCACGTGCCATTCCTCTGGTATCATCGCGGGACGGGCGAGGCCGAGGTGGTGGATCTGGAAGGGGGGCCACCCCTGGGGATCTTGCCGGATGCCACCTATCCCGAGACCGTGCTATCACTGGAGCACGGGGACAGCCTGATCCTGCTGACGGATGGCCTCGTGGAATGCACGAACGAATCCGGCGAGGCCTTTGGCTTCCCCCGCCTGGTGGAGGTGGTGGAGGCCTCCGGTCGGACCGAGTCCTCGCTGGTCCAGCCGATCCTCCGCGCCGTCGAGGTGTTCACCGCCGAGGGACAGTGCCACGATGACATGACCCTCGTGCAGGTCACCTGGTGCTGAGCATGGCGGAAGCCGAGAGCCTCGAGATCCGCCTGACGAGCGACCCGCGCTGGCTGCGCGTGCTGCGGGCCGCGGTGGGACAGGTCGGCCACCTGGCGGGCCTCACGCCGCAGGCGGTGGATCACCTGAAGCTCGCCGTGGATGAGGCCTGCGCCAACATCATCGTCCACGGCTACGCGGGAAAGCGCGGGCAGCCGATCGTGGCAACGCTCTACCTGTACCCGGACCGGCTGGAGGTGCGCCTGCGGGACTTCGGGAAGAAGGTGCCGCCGGATTCGATCCGCCCCCTGGAGCCGGATGCCTCCCGCCCGGGGGGGTTGGGCGTGCACCTGATCCACTCGTGCATGGATGAGGTGGTGTACGAGTCGGCCGAGGGGGAGGGAATGGTGTTGCGGCTGGTGAAGTACCTGCGGGAAGGTGCGGAGGGGCCCGGTGGAAGTTCACGTCCGTAATCACGAGAGCGCGGCGATCATAGAGGTTCAGGGCGAGGTGGACCTGTACACGTCCCCCCGGATGCGGGAGGCAATCGTCCAGACGGCGTCGGCAAAGGCGCCGACGGTCGTGGTGGACCTCTCCGGCGTGGGGTACATGGATAGCTCGGGGGTCGCCACACTGGTGGAGGGCCTCCAGCTCTCCCGAGGCTATGGTGGCGCCTTCCGGCTGGCGGGCCTCGGGGGCGCGGTCCGCGAGGTCTTCAAATTCGCCAAGCTGGAAAAGGTCTTCGAGATCTACCCGGATGCGAACCGGGCGCTGGCCGGCCCAAAGGGCTAAATGGCGTTCAACTGTCAGCGGTCAGCCTCCGGAATCGACCCCGACCTCCGATCCCTGGTCCCCGGCACCATCCTGCTGACCGCTGAACGCTGATAGCTCTATGCGGGGCCTCCGATCCGGTGACGAGTTCGACGCGTTTGGAGAATGGGTGTCATGGCTGAACTCTTGGCCGGGATGGGACGGCGGGCGCTCCTGGCCCGCGACGATCTGGCCGCGGCCGGCCGCCTGCTGATCCGGGTGGCGGCACGGCTGGCCTCGGCCCCCTTCACCGCCAAGGGCTTCCGCTGGCCCGCGACATTTCGCCAGATGGTCCGGATCGGGGTGGAGTCGCTCCCCATAGTCTTCCTCATCG
>CAZXXV010000047.1:0-11239 GCA_964644725.1 uncultured bacterium | reverse complement strand
TTTCGCCAGATGGTCCGGATCGGGGTGGAGTCGCTCCCCATAGTCTTCCTCATCGCAGGATCCGTGGGGATGATCGTGGCGCTCCAGGCGGCCACGCAGTTGCGACGGGTGGGCGCAACCATCTACGTGGCGGATCTGGTGGGCGTCTCGCTCACCCGGGAACTCGGGCCGCTGATGACCGCCATCATCATCGCGGGCCGCAGCGGATCGGCCATCGCAGCGGAACTGGGGACGATGAAGGTCTCGGAGGAGGTGGACGCGCTCACCGCCATGGGGTTGGACCCGGTGGAATTCCTGGCCCTTCCGCGCATCGTGGCCATGGGCATCATGCTCCCCTGCCTCACGACCCTGGCGGATGTGATCGGCATCCTGGGCGGGGTGGTGGTCGCGTGGGTGAGCCTGGGGATTCCGGTCGGAAACTACATCGAGCAGACCTTGAACGCGCTCCTGCTCAAGGACATCTTCAGCGGGTTGATCAAGAGCGGGGTCTTCGCCGTGATCATTGCCGGTGTCGGCTGTTACCAGGGCTTCCGCGTGAAGGGGGGCGCAGAGGGGGTCGGCCGACGGACCACGGCGTCGGTCGTCGCTTCGATCTTTCTGATCATCGCCGCGGACCTGGTGTTCACGCTGATTTTTTACGTGCTGGGCTAGCGCGGTGATCCCGGGATTCGCCCAAGGCGGCGCGCACACGATACGTTATGCCAACTGCGAACGCGATCATTGAGGTTCGAAACCTGGTGACCCACTACGGGGTCCGCCGCATCCTGGACGGCGTGACCTTCCGGGTGCCGGAAGGGCAGGTCACGGTCATCCTGGGCGGCACCGGCTCGGGGAAGAGCACGCTGCTCCGCCATCTCATCGGCCTGGAGCGACCCAGCGCGGGCCAGATCCTGATCAAGGGCCGGGACATCACCCGCCTGCCGGACGAGGAGCTGGTCGAGATCCGCAAGCGCATGGGCATCCTGTTCCAGAGCGGGGCCCTGTTCAACTCCATGACCGTAGGGGAGAACGTGGCGCTCCCGCTTCTGGAGCACACCCAGCTCGAGCCGTCCACGATCCAGATCATGACCCGCATCAAGCTCCAGCTCGTGGGCCTGGCCGGCTTCGAAGATTTCATGCCGGCCCAGCTGTCGGGCGGCATGCGGAAGCGCGCGGGCCTGGCCCGGGCCATCGCCATGGATCCCGAGATCCTGTTCTTCGACGAGCCTTCGGCGGGCCTGGATCCGGTGACGGCGGCAGCGCTGGACCAGCTGATCCTGAAGCTGAAGCACACGTTTCGCATGACCATCCTGGTGGTGACTCACGAGCTGCCCAGCCTCTTCGGCATCGCGGACCACGTGGTCATGCTGATGGGGGGCAAGGTCCTGGTAGAGGGCGGGCTCGATGCCCTCAAGGACTCGGCCGACCCGCGGGTGCAGGATTTCCTGGCGCGGCGCCCGGCCCCGGAGCCTGAGAACGCCGAGGCGTACCTGCAATCGCTGGTGGAGGCATAGCGATGGTCGCTTGCGGACGCGACGAAGTGAAAGCCGGGATCGTGATCGCCATCTCCCTGGTCGTCCTGGCCGGCCTGATCGTCGGGGTGAGCGGCGTCAGCCTCTGGGAGCGCTACGACCGCTACACCGTCGGCTTGCGATCCGCGACCGGGCTGGAGCCGGGGATGCCGGTACGCCTGGGCGGCCTGAAGGTGGGCAAGGTGCTCAGCCTGCGCATCCCACCGGAGGACAGGGCGCGTGTGGAGGTCACCCTGGGCGTCCGGGCAGGGGACCGCCATCCCGCAGGGCACCTGGGCCACCGTCGCGACCTTGGGACTCTTGGGTGACCCGTTCCTGCAGCTTTCGACCGAGGCGCACAGCGCCCAGCGCATCCCGCCGGGGAGCCAGATCCCGGGGCGCGACGCCGCCCAGACCGCGGACCTGCTGCAGCGGCTGCAGAAGGTCACCGAGACCACGGACACCCTCCTGGCCGATGCGGCCGGGATGTTGAAACAGGACGTGGTGGATCTGGCGCGGCGGCTGAGCGAGGTCGCCAAGGTTACCCAGGCGACCGTGGCCCACATTGACGCCTTCGTGGCGCCGGCCAACCGCGAGCGGATGGAGAAGATTGTGGCCTCGCTCGACCAGGTGGTCCAAGAGACTGGTGGATCGCTCCGGACGGTGCTAGAGAATCTGACCGCGGCCTCCCGGCGAATGGACGCGACTCTAGAGTCGGTGCAGGGGCTGGTGGGGGAGAACCGCGAAGATCTCCGCGAGGCGGTGCGGCTGCTCAATGCGAATCTTGCGGGAGCGGCCAGCCTGCTCGCCAGCATGGAGCGGACACTCCAGGGCGTAGACCGCACCCTGGGCCACGTGGATCGCACCCTGCTGGGCAACAGCGACGCCCTTGAGGAGACGCTGGCGAACCTCAGGCGGAGCAGCCAGAACCTCCGCGAGTTGAGCCAGTCATTGAAGGAGCGACCCTGGAGCGCGTTCTTCCCGGCCGACACGCCGGAGAAACCCGGGATGGATTCGCGCCCCGCGAAGGAGGCGCGGAAGTGATGCAGACTGCCACGCGCCCGGAACTCGGGAAGGCCGGCCGAGAGCCGCTGGTTCATATGATGATCGCGGCGGGCGTGCTCTTCTTGGCGGCCTGTGCTGCGGCCCCCGAGATCCGATACTTCCGGGTCGAGTATCCGCTCCCCGGCCCGTCGGCCAACAGCCCTTTGCCCCTGACCCTGGGGATCGCACGGCTGACCGCCCCCGAGCCGTACCACCAGGAGCGGATCATCTACCGGACCTCGCCGTACCAGGTGCAGTACTACGCCCACGACCGGTGGGAGTCGCCCCCCGTGGACATGGTCAACGACCGGCTCCTGGAACAATTCGTGGCCAGCGGGTGGTTCCGGCGCGTCGTGCCCTGGCGCCGGGGGGAGGCGCTGGACTACCGGCTGGAGGCCCGGCTGCGCCGGTTCGAGGAGCTGGATGAGGCAGATGGCTGGTACGGCCTAGTGGAGCCGGAGTACGAAATCGTGGACCGCGACGGCCGGAGCCTCTTGCGAGAGGTGGCAAGCCAGCCCGTCCGCGCGGAGTCCCGCAATCCGGAGGGAACCGCCGAGGCGCTGAGCCGCGGCCTGCGCGCGGCATTGGATGAGGTCGTGACGAAGACCGCGGCGACGCTGCGCGACGCACGACCATAGGGCAGCCTGCCCCACACCCCATCGGGGAGGAAGCACATGGCGATCAGCCTGTTAGCCAAGGAGCTGGACACGCTGCGGAAGGTCAGCACACCTGCGGTCTGTAACGCCATCGAGACCTTCAACGTCCGGCCGAGGAACGAGGGGTTCATGACCTCGGACATCCGCTGCATCTTCCCGGACCTGGGCGTCATGGTCGGACACGCCGCGACGGCCCGGATCATGGCGGACGAACCTGCCGTCGAGGGACATCAGGTCTCCCGCCTGGATTGGTGGGACTACCTGCAGGAGATCCCCAAACCCCGCGTGGTGGTCATCCAGGATCTAGATCGCGTGGTCAAGGGCGCGTACTGGGGCGAGCAGAATGCCAACATCCACAAGGCGCTGGGATGCCTGGGGGTCATCACCGACGGCGGCGTGCGGGACCTGGACGAGATGCAGGCCCTCGGCTTCCATGCGTTTGCGGCCCACGTGCTGGTGTCCCATGCCTACGTTCACCTGGTGGACTTCGGCATCCCGGTGCGGGTGGGCGGCCTGACGGTCAGCCCGGGGGATCTGCTCCACGGGGACAAGCACGGGGTCACCGTCATCCCGCCACCGATCGCCGCAGAGGTGGCGTCGGCCGCAGCGCGATTGGAGCGGCAAGAGCGGCAGATCATCGAACTGTGTCAGTCGCCCGACTTCACCATCGAGGCGCTGAAGGAGCGCTGGAAGAAGATTCGTAGCGTATACTAGCCCCCAATCCGAAGAGGGGAGGGGGGCGGCGTAGGCGAGGCGATTCGCAGCGCTCTTAGGTCATCGACACCTTCAAGGAGTTTTCGGCGATGCACCAGATCATGATCCTGGGATCCGGGCCTGCGGGATTGACGGCCGCGCTCTACTCGGCCCGGGCTCACCTCAAGCCTCTGGTAGTGGACGGGCACGAGGCCGGTGGACAGCTCAGCCTGACCACGATGGTGGAAAACTTCCCGGGCTTCCCTGACGGGCTCATGGGCCCGGACCTGATCGCCTCCATGCGCAAGCAGGCAGAGCGGTTCGGCGCCAGCTTTCGAGGTGGCAGTGCCACGGCCGTGGAGCTCGGCCGGCGGCCGTTTCGGATCACGATTGATGGGACCGTGGAGGAGTGCCAGGCTCTCATCATCGCCACGGGCTCCTCGGCCAAGCTCCTGGGCCTGGAGTCGGAGCGGAAGCTGATGGGGCACGGGGTCTCCACCTGCGCCACGTGCGATGGCTTCTTCTTCCAGGATCGGGAGATCATCGTTGTGGGCGGGGGAGACTCGGCCTTGGAAGAGGCGATCTTCCTGACCAAGTTCGCCAAGCGCGTGACCGTGATGCACCGCCGGGACAAGCTGCGGGCCTCCAAGATCATGCAGGAGAAGGTCTTCCGGAATCCCAAGATCGACTTCACCTGGGACTCGACCCTGGAGGAGATCCTGGACGTGAACCAGGGGAAGGTGACGGGCGTCCGGATCAGGAACCTCAAGACGTCGGCCGTCACGGAGCGGCCGGTGGATGGCGTCTTCATTGCCATCGGGCACACTCCCAACACCCAGATCTTCCGCGGCCTCTTGGAGATGGACGAGGTCGGCTACATCAAGACGCATGACGGGACCAAGACCAGCGTGCCCGGAGTGTTCGCTGCGGGGGACGTGCAGGACCACGTGTACCGGCAGGCGATCACCGCGGCCGGGTCCGGCTGCATGGCCGCCATCGATGCCGAGCGGTTCCTCGAGCACGCGGGACACTGACACCGATCTGAATAGGCGAACCGCCAGTCCGCGTTCGGCGGACAAGGTCGCCAAGATTACATGGCAATTCGGCACACCCAGGGGGTACCCGGCAACTTGGAACCCCTGATTACCGGATTGCCGGGTCGCCTGATTGCCTCCCCTTGACGTTTTTGGCACCTTGGCGGTTAATATTCTCGGATCGCGATTAGACAGCTTGGGAGGAACCACTCCGCAGCGTAGGGTGCGTGACGTGACCGAGACCAAAGAACCCACCAAGAAGAAGATCCTGATCATCGACGACGAGGAAGACTTGTGCGTCCTGGCGGGACATGCCCTCACCATGGACCGCGCTGACCTCGAGGTCATCAGCGCCAAAGACGGCCCGTCGGGCATCCAGCGCGCCAAGGCAGAGCAACCGGCCGTCATCATCCTCGACATCATGATGCCGAAGATGGATGGATACGAGGTGTGCCAGCGGCTGAAGGCGGATCCCGAGACCCGGGACATCCCCGTGGTCATGCTCACCGCCAGCAGCGATCCCCACCTCAACCAGAAGGCCTTCGAGGCGGGGGCCGTGGCCTGCCTCACGAAACCCTACCGGAAGGCAACGCTGGTGAACTGCGTGGACATGGCCCTGGCCAGCCGTGAGCGCGCCCGCGGGCGCTCCCGCTGAGCCGGCCGTTCCCCCGCGCCCCCAATTCCGAATCGCGCGCGGCCGCACGCCGCACTGCCCATGGACGCCCTAGTCGGTCTGGTTCGGGCCCTGGTCCCGGTGACCCTCACGCTCCAGGTCCGCATTCCCAGCCATCATGCCTCGGTCGCCGTTCTGGGGGACGAGCGCATGGGCTCCGCCGCCCTGGTGAATTCGCAGGGAATCCTCCTCACGGTAAACTATGTGGTCATGGGGGGCCGGGAGATTGAGGCCACGTTCCCCGACGGTCGCAAATTCCCGGCGGAGATCGTGGCGCAGGATTTCGAGAGCGGGATCGCCGTGCTCTCCATCCCGGTCCGCGACCAGCCAGCGGCGACCCTGGGGGATTCGAGGCGCCTGGCCGTAGGGCAGGAAGTGTTCGTCCTGGCCGGCACGGGCCCCACGGTCCGACGCGTGGGCACCGGCGTCATCACGGACCTGGGACCCTTCGATGCCTACTGGGAGTACATGCTGGACTCGGCCATCCAGACCTCGGCCTTCAATCCCGGCCTGGGCGGCGGGCCTCTGTTCGATATCCGCGGACGCATGGTGGGCGTCACCTCGCTCAATCTGGGCCAGGTGGGTCGCTTCAGCTTGGCGATCCCGGTTCACCTGTTCACCGAGCATCGCGAGGACTTGCTTCGGTTCGGGCGGGTGCCGGGGCGCATGCGGCGGGCCTGGGTCGGATTCTATCCCCACCCCACGGAGTCGGGGATCGTGGTGGCAGGGGTGGTCCCGGAGGCGCCGGCCTCCCGGTCCGAGATCCGCGAGGGGGATGTGATCCTGGCGGTCAACCTCCACGAGGTGGCAACGCGGCAGGAACTGTACCAGGAGATGTGGAAGCACGAGGCGGGAGAGCCGCTCACCTTCAGCATCCTGCGCGAGGGTCGGCGCACCACCATCGAGGTCGTGACAACCGATCGGGCTGAGTTCTACCGGTAGCTCGCGGCCGGCCCGGGCAGCACGTGTCGGAGCCTAGTCGCTACGTGGAGGGGCGGAGGACTGGCATGCCATCTGAGATCTCGGCGGAGAAGCTGCGCGGCGTCCTGGAGATCGTCCGGCTGGCCAACGCCGAGACGGACCTCGGAGCGTTGATCACCCTGATCACGCAGCAGGCGTGTTCCCTGCTGGAGGCGGATCGGGGGTCGCTGTACCTGCTGGACAGGGAGACGGGGGAGCTCCACTCTAGGATGGCCCTGGGCCTCTCGGGCAAGACGATCCGGTTGAAGCTGCATCAGGGCGTCGCCGGCCTGGTGGCGGCCACGGGCGAATCCATCGTGGTGGACGAGGCCTACGCCGACGTCCGCTTCTACCGGGCCGTGGACGAGGCGACCGGCTATCGGACGCGGCAGGTCCTGTGCGTCCCCATCAAGAGCCGCCGGGGGGACGTCCTGGGCGTGCTGGAGCTCTTGAACAAGCGCACCGGCAATTTCACGCCGGAGGACCAGGAGGTGCTCGTCCTCCTGGCATCCCAGGTGGGCGTCGCCCTGACCAACGCGCAGCTCTACGACGGGCTCCGCACCAACCTGGACCGGCTGTCCCGCCTGATGAAGATCGGGGCCGCCATCAGTTCCGAGCTGGACCTAGATGCCCTCCTCCGCACAATCTCGGAGACGACGTCCCACCTGCTCCACGCCGAGCGGAGCACCGTGTTCCTGGTGGATCGGGCGCGGAACGAACTCTGGTCGCGGGTGGCCGAGGGGCTGGATCGGCAGGAGATCCGTATCCCGCTCACTGCGGGCATCGCGGGGATGGTGGCCACCACAGGAGCCCCCATCCGAATCAGCGATGCGTACACCGACCCACGCTTCAACCCCGAGGTGGACAAGCGCACCGGCTACCACACCCGCAATATCCTGTGCGCGCCCATGCGGAATGTGCGGAGGCAGGTGATCGGGGTCTTCCAGGTCCTAAACAAGCGGGGCGGGGATTTCTCCGTACTGGACGAGCAACTCCTGGCGAGCCTCTCCTCGCAGGCGGCCGTGGCCGTGGAGAACGCCCAGCTCTACGAGGAGGTCCAGCGGGCCTATACGCAGCTTCAGGCCCTGGACAGGATGAAGTCGGACTTTCTCAACAGCATCTCCCACGAGCTGCGAACCCCATTGGCGCCCATCCTTGGCTACTGCGACATCCTGCTGTCCGGCAGCATGGGACCCCTGCCCGCGAACAGCATCCGGGGCGTGCAGGCCATCTCGACCAGCGCCAAGCGGCTGCTCTCCCTCGTTGAAGGGCTGCTGGTCTTCGTCCGTCTGGACCAGGGCGAGATGGCACTGAACCGGCAACCCGTGGACCTCGTCCCTCTGGTCGCCGGAGTGCTGGAGCCCTTCCAGGCCAAGGCCGTCGAGGGCAAGCTGACCCTCACCAACGAGGTGGCGGGCGGCCTCTCGCCAGTCATCGCCGACCGGCAGGAGTTGATGATGGCCCTCACCCACCTGGTGGACAACGCGACGAAGTTCACGCCGGCAGGCGGGCGGGTGGTGGTGAAAGCGCGGCCAGTGGCGGCTGAGGACGGAAGGATGGCCGTGGAGATCGCCGTCCAGGATACCGGGGTCGGTATCCCGGCGGAGCTTCACGCCAAGATCTTCGAGCGGTTCTATCAGGTGGACAGCTCGCTCACCCGGCAGTTCGGAGGCGTGGGCATCGGTCTGGCCGTGGTCAAGCAGATCATCGAGGCCCACGGCAGCCACGTGGTGGTGGAGAGCGAGCTGGGGAAGGGCTCGACCTTCCGCTTCAGTCTCCCGGTCGCCGCGTGAGGGTGCCGTGCATCCCGCGTTCAAGAGCGTTCACGATTTCGACCGTCGCGTGTTCCATGGTTTTTGGGCCGACCGAACCACTGGGACCCACGGCACCGCGGTGGATACCCAGCGCCGTGGCGTGGGTGCCCCGAACAGCGGAACGCTTGTGGACGGAAGCGACAACCATCACAATTCTCACTTGTGACAAAAGGAGTGACCACCGCATGAACTCCGATCAGGTGATTGTCCGGGCCGACGTTGCGCGGACATTTTGCCAGGAGGTCTTCGAGAAGGCGGGCCTGTCCACGAAGGATGCCTTCCTTGTGGCCGATGCCTTGATCGATGCCGATCTGCGCGGTGTGTCCACGCACGGCCTGGTGCGATTTCCGATCTACGTCACCCGCCTGCGCCGGGGACTGGTGAAGGCGAAACCGCAGATGCGCGTGGTGCGCACCAAGGGGGCGACTCTAGTCCTGGACGGCGATCACGGCTTCGGCCAGGTGATCGGGGCGGAGGGGATGTGGCATGCGGTGGCCCTGGCCCGGGAGCACGGCGTGGGGCTCTGCGCCATCCGGAACGGCACGCATCTCGGCGCTCTGGCCTACATCGCGGCCATGGCGGTGCCGCACCAGATGATCGGGATCACGCTGACCATCACCAACCCCGTGATCGCGCCCTGGGGTGGGGTGGTCCCCAAGCTGGGAAACAACCCCCTGGCCGTGGCCGTTCCGGCTGGGAATCGGCCGCCAGTCATCTTCGACATGGCGTGCAGCCAGGTGGCGCGGGGCAACCTGATCCTGGCCTCGAAGATGAAGAAGCCGATCCCGCCTACCTGGGCGCTGGATGAGAAGGGGCGACCCACGGAAGATCCTGACGCGGGCCTCAAGGGGTCGCTCATGCCCGTGGGCGGGCACAAAGGTTCCGGATTGGCCCTGATCGTGGGAATCCTGGGCGGGCTGCTGGCGGGGAGCCCCTTCGGTGCGGGATTGGGGGACATCTTCGACATGACGCGGCCGCAGCGCCTTGGCCACCTGGTGATGGCCGTGAACATCGCGGATTGCTGTCCTCTCACGGAATTCCTCCGGGCCATGGAGGGAATGATCGAGGATCTGAAGACCACGCCTCGCGCCGAGGGCGTCGAGGAGATCTGGATGCCCGGCGAAATGGAGATGCGGCGGCGGGAAGAGCGCCTGCGGGACGGATTCCCGGTGGGCCGGGTGGTTCTGGAGGAGGTGCGCGCCATGGGCGTGGAATTCGGCGTGCGCTGGCCGGCGTGAGGGCTGTGCATGGTCGCTTCATCGAGGCCAGCTCGTGTCCGCATCCGTCAGATGACGGCCCGCGACCTGAACCAGGTCGTTGCCATCGAGGCCGTATGCTTCGGCGCCGAGGCCTGGCCCCGCCGGGCCTTTGTGGAGTTGCTCCAGGCATTCAGCGAGGCACGACCGACCCGGGGCGGTCTATGGGTCGCCGAGGATCCTGGCAGCGGAGAGGTGCTGGGCTACGCCGGGATCGAAGTGAGCGCCCTGTGGGGCGAGGCGGACATTATCAACATCGCCGTGGCTGAGGAACATCGCCGGCGGGGCGTGGGCCGGATGCTGATGGAGTGGATCATTCACCGTTGTCGGCGAATCGGGATCGAGCTTTTGTGGCTTCGGGTGCGGGCCTCGAACCGGTCGGCCCGGCGGTTCTATCGCATTATGGGCTTTGAAGAGCGCGGCAAATTCGCCGGCTACTACCGCGACCCCGACGAAC
Organism: uncultured bacterium; assembly: GCA_964644725.1. Lineage (GTDB taxonomy): Bacteria > Methylomirabilota > Methylomirabilia > Methylomirabilales > 2-02-FULL-66-22 > 2-02-FULL-66-22. Next base: position 1,162 of record CAZXXV010000047.1, on the reverse strand, counting down.
CCGCGATCCTCATGGCGATGGACCTCACCTGATTTGGCCACCACTTGGGGGGACGTTGCATTAAATGTCAAATAATCGCTAGCGGCACCACGGGGTAAACAAGTGATTCCACCGTTGGGCATCCTTAGCTCCCTGCCTTGCTGCCCAGGAAACGTTGGCGCGTGTCTGGCCCATCACCTTGGCCAGGTCACTGGCCGGCCGACCCAGGTGTTCAACCCAAACATAGGCTAGGAGTTGCCGCGCGCGGGCCGCGGCTCGCACCCGACTCTTCCCCAGCATCACCGTTGCGGAAAGACCCAGGCTCTCGGCCATCCGGCTTGCCAATGTGTGGAGACCCACCTGTCGCCGCAGCGTCCCTGTTTCCTCACGCGCCTGACGTTCCACCTCTCGAAGCAAATCCTCGACAAAGGAACCTGTGCCGAGGACCCGCTCGTCTGCCGTATAGGCCTCCCGGCCGCGGCGGAGTTCTTGGACAGCGGCCCAACCACCCGCGCTTCGGATAAGCCCACCCCCTTGGAGTTCCGGGCGGTGGCCTTGCGGGATTCCCGCGGCTACGAAAGCGCGATAGCGGGCGCGGGCCCGTCGGCGATCGAAAGCGAAGCGCCCCAAGACCTCCTTAGTTGCTTGCCAGAGACGAGGTATCGTTCCCATCAACGTCGCATGCCCCGTGTACGGGTAACGGTCCAGGCCGCGCAAATCGGTTACCACCCCCGCTCGAATCGGATTGAGGTGGAGGTAACGCACCAATTCTAGGAAGTAGGGTTCCTCCTCCACCACGATGGATCGATAGCGGTTCTGGAAGAGGTGGCCTCGCCGGTGGTGGCGCCGGTTGAAGGCACCAGCGTACCCGGTGAGAAGAGAGCGCATGGTGCGGGCCAGTGGGCGAGTTCCGGTTCGGACCAGAAGATGGGCATGATTGGGCAGAAGGGCCCAGGCATAGATGGTCAGGCCCGTAGCTGGGGCGAGAGTCGCAAGGCGTTGAGTGAAGTCATCTCGGTCGCGGTCATCTCTGAAGATGGGCCGGCCTTCGATGCCCCGCACCATGATATGGTGCAGGGCCCCCGGAGCGTCCAGGCGGGGACCACGTGGCATAATATAAGATACAATATTTTTACATTTAATGCAACGTACTTTCGGGTACAAAAATTTAATTTGTACCTCA
>CAZXXV010000046.1:0-13697 GCA_964644725.1 uncultured bacterium | reverse complement strand
GCGTCAAGAGGCCGGGGGTGGCCGGGGGTAGGCAGATAGTGGTACACTCCGCCGATGAGTGCTCCGGTCCCCTTCAAGCGGTTGATTCTGCGAGCGGTTCTGGGCGGCGTGAGCCCGATGGTCGCCCGGTTAGTCTCTGTGACCGATGACACGGAGCTGCCCGACTTGCATGAGGTCTTCCAGCACGTATTGGGCTGGAGCGGCGCCCTCGGGTACTCCTTTCAGATCCACGGCCAGGAGTTTAACAGCTTCCGACGTCGCTCGCGGGCGACACCGCTGCGGGACTTTCGCCTGCATCGTCGGGAGAAGTTTCGCTACACCTATGACTTGCTGGCCCTGTGGGAGTGGGAGGTTCGGGTCCTCGACATTCAGGACGGAGCGCCCGAAGACCGACACCCGCTGTGCCTAGCCGGCCGCGGCGCCGCACCGCCCGAGGGGTGCGGGGGACCCCGCGGTTACCGGCTCATGCTCAAGCGGCAGCGGGAAGGGGCGAGGGTCAGCGATCCGGCGGCGGCGGAAGCGGCGGTGCAGTGGCTGGCGGCCACGCACCCCGAGCAGCCCGCCAGGACATGAGACGTGCTTCGGGAAACGGTCCAGGAGGGATGGAAGAGCATCGATCGACGATCGGACGAGTACGGGCCGCTGGAACCGCACCGCTTCAGCCTCTCCGAGGCCAACCAGCGGTTGGCGACGCGCTTCGGGCGGGGGAGGATGCGCTCATGACGTTCCGCGTGCAGCTGCTCTGGGTCAGCGAGGATGGGGCCGAAGAGCGCCGTGAGGTGCTGGAGATCGAGCGGGGTGCGCTGGCGATGGAGACGCTGGGGCTGACGCTGGCCGAGGGCAAGGCGGTGCTGCACGAGGTGCAGCGGTGCGTGGTCGCGCAGCAGGTCGCGGACGACCTCGAACGACAGCGGGCCTGTCCGGACTGCGGCACGCGGCACACGAGCAAAGGCCAGGGCAGTATTGAAGTGCAGACCGTGTTCGGCCCCGTCGCGCTGCCGAATCCGCGCTGGAATCGGTGCTCATGCCGGACCACTGGCCCCCAGACGTTTCGGCCGACAACGACCTGGCTCCGGGGGCAGACGAGTCCGCCGCTGGTACCCACGGTTCCACGCTCAAGCTGCTTGACCCCCGACTTCTTGACGCTCTCGGCCTCCTGTGGTATAAGTTTCAGGCGACGAGGGGCCGAAATGCGCGCGCCATTCAATGGGCATCCAGGCTTGCCGCTTCGGAGGTGTGCCCAACCTCTGCACGACGCGATGGGGGGAGCGTGACCCGCCGATTGCCAGAGAGGCTCTGATGGATCCGGTGGCCGTTTACCTTCCGTTCAACCGCGAGAGTCTCGCTGGAAAGTTTGTCCCGGCCAAGAATGGCGACCCACCGGAAGATCACCGGGGCACTTGGCTGCTCGTGCAGGACAACACCCTTCTGGTCCACGAGGCCGGCGGGGAACACGGATGGCGGCTGCCCCAGGGGCCGCTTCCGGAAGAATTGGCCCGGACGCTGGATCCGATCGTCCATCTGGGAACCTACAAGGGCGCGCCATGCTGGGCCGCAGCCGTCCCTTCAGGCACCGATTCCCCCGCCGGCTTTCAGCGGGAAAGCCTCCTCCCCGCCCAGACCCGGTTCCCCGACAATACGCTGTCGCTGGGGGGCCTCGCCCTCCAGGCCATCCACTGGGAGTCGACGAGCCGCCACTGCCCGCGATGCGGGGCCGCCACCTCCCGGATTCGGGGCGAGTCGGGCAAACGCTGCCCGGGCTGCGGCTACGAGCACTACCCGCACTTGCACCCGGCGGTCATCGTGCTGGTGCGGGACGGAGACCGCGTCCTCCTCACCCGGAAGGCCTTCTGGCCCACGGGGCGCTACGGGCTGGTGGCGGGATTCGTGGACCCGGGCGAATCGTTGGAGGAGGCCGCCGCTCGGGAGGTCCGCGAGGAGGTCGGAGTCGAGATCCGCGACCTCCGTTACGCGGCCAGCCAGTACTGGCCCTTCCCCAGCCAGCTCATGGTGGGATTCACGGCCGCATACTCTGGGGGCGAGGTCACCGTCAACCGGCACGAACTGGAGGACGCGCGGTGGTTTTCAGTCCATGACCTGCCGGATCTCCCGCCGAGGCTGAGCATCGCCCGCTTCCTGCTCGACCGCTTTGCCCGTCCTTGGGAGGCGGCCGGTGACAGCGCGGGAAGATAGACCACGGGGAGATTGCGCTTGCCACGGCGAATTCCTGTTTGCTAGGAGTTCGTCCGAGTAACTTGCACCGCTGGTCTACAAGCACCGTGCTGTGAACCCGAACATGACGGGCCGATCCCGGAACCGGATCGATCAGCCCCATCGCCGGCGTAGGGGCTGCCCCTCATGCCGCTGCCCACCGCCCACTCCGGTGGAGCTTCAGGAGGTTGTGCCCCGTACAGATCAACGCCCACTCGGCCTGGACCTTCGCGAGGCCCCGGAGAGGGTCATTGTTCGAGGCAGTCACGCTCCTGGAGATTTTCAGGCGACGAAAATGGATGAGAGACACGGACTTCGCCGGGTTAAGAAAGGCTGCAATTCAACTCGGCAAGCGAATAAGTACGCTCATCGACGCAATAAAGAGATCATCCTGATAATCCGCGGCTCCTGGGTCATGGCCTCATGCCGCCCGCCATCAGCTATGAGCCATGAGCCATTCGCGAGGATGAGATGAGGATTCTAGTTACGGGAGGTGCCGGTTTCATCGGGTCGCACGTGGCAGATGCCTACCTGGCGGCCGGGCACGAGGTGGCCGTGGTGGACGATCTCTCCACCGGGTCCAGGGACAACCTCGACCCGCGGGTCCGGTTCTGGGAGGTGGATATCCGGAGCGCCGAGCTGGCGCGGGTCGTGGCAGACTTCCGACCGGATGTGATCAACCACCACGCCGCGCAGATGAGCGTCTCTGTGTCTGTGCAGGATCCGCGGCGCGATGCCGATATCAACATCCTGGGGTCTCTCAACCTGCTGGAGGCGGCCGTCCGGCACGGCGTGCGCCGGGTGATCTTCGCCTCGACCGGCGGCGCGGTGTATGGCGACCTGGTTGCCGTGCCAACGGATGAGACGGCCCTTCCCCAGCCGGTGTGCCCCTACGGGGTCGCGAAGCTCGCGGTGGAACGGTACCTGTACGCGTACCAGGCGATGCACGGGCTGCGGGCGGTCGCCCTCCGATACAGCAATGTATACGGGCCCCGCCAGTCCGCGCACGGCGAGGCCGGCGTCGTGGCCATCTTTTCCCGAGGAATCCTCGAGGGGCGGGAACTGACGGTCAACGGGGACGGCGGGCAGACCCGCGATTACGTGTACGTCGGGGATGTCGTGCGCGCCAACATGCTGGCCACGGAGATGGCACTCGGCGAGGAGTTTCCCATCCTCAACATCGGGACTGGGATCGAGACCTCGGTGAACAGCCTGGTCCGGCTCTTTCGGGAAATCGCCGGGACGAACGTCACGTGGCGACACGGGCCTCCCCGCCCGGGCGAGCAGCGTCGAAGCGTTCTGGACTGCGCCCTGGCCAAGCGCGTCCTGGGTTGGGAGGCCACGACCGATCTCCGGACAGGCCTGACCCGGACCTTCCAGTGGTTTCAGACAGGCTGGGAGGCTGGGAGGCTAGGATGATGGGGAGGCTAAAAGATGTGAGCCGACAGTTCTCCAAGCATGCGGGCGTCCAATCTTCCCGAAAGGGTGGCCTCCTGGGTGCGCACGGTCACCTTCCGCCACACACGAACTCCTTTTTTGAAGCCCTCTCTGGAATGGCGATTAGGAAACGTTTGACAAGATAGGGATGCTTGTGGTAACAAAGCAGATTCTTTCAGGGGCTCATATGAGCCGTGTACTCATGTAATACGAGTGCCTTTCCGTCTGATTGCGTCGGCATGGCAGCGAGGCGGGCCACCTGACCTTCCAGGCTTAGAGAATCCACTCCATGAAATCATCCTACGACGTCCTCGTGGTTGGCGCGGGACCGGCAGGGTCCACGACTGCAGAGGGGCTGGCGACGGCCGGCTTTGACGTCGCGGTCCTCGAAGAGGACGCGGTCATCGGTGAGCCGGTGGATTGCACTGGTGTCGTCGGGGCCGAGGCCTTTGAAGCTTTCGATCTTCCCCGTGGGATCGTCGTCGGCTCCGTGAATGCGATAACCATCCACTCGCCCGGGGGAATCCCGGCCACCTACCACGCGACCGACCCGCTGGCCTACATCGTGGAGCGCGCCGAGTTGGATCGGACCCTGGCGACACGAGCCCAGGACGCAGGCGCCACGTTCCTCCTCAGCACCCAGGCGGTCGATGTGGCCCGGGGCGACCGCGGGGTGCAGGTGACGTGCCGCCGCCCCGAGGGCGAAACGCAAAGGTTGTCGGCCAAGGCATTGATCCTGGCGGGTGGGCCCCGCTTCGCGTTCCACGAACGCCTGGGGCTAGGGACGTCCTCGTTGTTGTGGCGGAGCGCCCACGCGGAACTTCCGGGCAACAGTCTGTCGCATGCCCAAGTGTATCTGGGGCGGGACGTGGCCCCAGGCGCCTTCGGGTGGGCCGTTCCCGTCGAGCGTTGTGGGATGCCTTATGTTCGCGTTGGGGTAAACAGCCACAGCGACGCTCCACGATATCTTCGAAAGCTGTGTGAGGATAAGTTCCCTCACCTCATGCCGGGCGATGGAGAGTTGCCGTACCGATCCTGGGTCGTGCCGGTCCTGCCGCTGTCCCGGACGTACGGAGACCGGGTTCTGGCAGTCGGTGATGCGGCCGGCCAGGTGAAGCCGACGTCGGGCGGGGGGATCTACTACGGGATGCTCAGCGCGAGAGAAGCGGCCGAAACAGTATCCGAGGCTTTCAAGCGCGGGACATTCACCGCTCAAGGCCTGTCAGCTTACGAGAAGCGGTGGCGGGCACGGCTTGGCTTTGACCTGAAAGTCGGGACGCTCTTCCGTCGCCTGTTCGCCCGGATGGCAGACCGGGATATCGACGACCTGTTCCACACGCTGCACGCGGATGGCCTTCTGGCCCGGATGACAGAGAAGGTCAGCTTCGACTGGCACCGGGAGCTGGTCCTGTTCCTGCTCAAGCACCCCAAGCTGGCCCGGATCTTCATGCGGCGCTGCTTGGACTGGCAGACGGAGCCGGCTTTCTCTGACCTCCCCGCCCTCTGATCCATATCTCCCGAGACGTCCATTCATCGATCCGCAGATTCCCTCTCGCATCCCCCTCCACAGGTCAGGATAGCCCCCTGACTTCCTCCCGCATCAATCGATCCACCTCGAAGCCTATTCCGCATTCGGGCACCCCTTGGGTGTTCCGCATTTGAGGCGCCTCCCAGCCTCCGGCTTCCCCACATCCCGGCTGCCCCGGCGCCGGCGAGGCAAAAAAGCCTTGACCGGTACAGCAATCTGCGGTACGCAGGACCGGGTGAGACGGACTGAATGCGGAATGGCGAATGTAGAACCGAGAAACGCGGCCTCTCTGATTCGCACGGCGAGGCGCGGTTCGTGAATTCCGCATTCGGCTGCTCCTTGGGTGTTCGCCATTCCGTATCCCAGGTGTGACCTATGCCAATTACCGTTGGAAGGGGTGCTGACCTGCAGAAATTCCGCATTCCGCATTCGCCATTCGACATTTGAGGAAGCCGGGAGGCGTGAGGAGATGGGGCCGTTTGAGATTCACGTGTTCGTGTGCACCACCGAGGGGACGTGCCCTCACCAGGGGGCGCTTCAGGTCCACGCCTATCTGAAAGAGGCAGTCGCCAAGGCGGGGCTGAAGGGCAAGGTGCGGGTGAACAACGCCGGATGCCTGGATCAGTGCGGGCACGGGCCGAACCTGGTCATTTACCCTGAGAATGTGTGGTACTCGCACGTCACCCAGGAAGAGGCCGAGATCATCTTCACCGAGCACATCCTGCGAAGCAGGCCGGTCGAATGCTTGCTGTTCCGGCCGCCCAAGCCGGGCGGACACAAGCTGGCCCGGAACGGGGACGGGAAACCCGTCGAGCGCTGTACCGTGTGCCGCGGTGGGCGGGCGACTGCCCATGCATACGAGGACACTTAGAGCCGCGAGCCCGGGGGGGCGACCCGGCAGGAGGATGAGTTATGCCGACATTCGTGCTGCTGACTAAGTTGGGGGAAGCCGAGCGAAAGCATCCGAGGCTCCGCGCGGCTAGGGGGAAGAAGTGGATCCAGACAATCCACAAGCGCTGCCCGGGCGTGAAGTTCCTGTGTCACTACGCCATGCTGGGGCCCTACGACTTTCTGGACATCTACGAGGCCCCGGATGCCGAGACCGCTGCCAAGGTCTCCCTGATCAGCATGGCCGAGGGGGCAACTGCGGCGGAGAGCTGGACCCTGATCCCCTATGACCGATTCCTGAAGCTGGCAAAGCAGGTGTAGGGGGGGCCAAGACCATTGCCTTCGTTCTCTGCGGCCACGGCCACTTCGACCTGGGATCGTACCAGCGATACCTGGCGGGGCAGTTGGAGGACTACGAGCTGCCGCAATCGGCGATTGACGAGGCGCTCAGCCTGGTACCCAAAGTGCCGTAAGGCGTGAGGCGGGAGGCGCTTCAAATTCGGAATGCCGAATGCGGAATGCGGAATGGAAAGAGCTCAAGGCTCATAGCTGATGGCTCATGGCCAATGCGGAATGCGGATTGCGGCATGACCGGGAGCGCCGAGAACTGTGAGGGTATGGCGGGAGGCGTCAGAGGGAAAAGGGGTATGTCCCCCTGACGCCTGACGAAGTTACACGAAGAAGGCTGAGAGACCATGGCGAAACAAAGGGTCCGAAAAGTCCTGGAGGGGCGCGTGGCGCTGGTGACGGGGGCATCCAGCGGGATTGGCTGGGCGATGGCCCTGGGATTCGCCGACGCGGGCGCTGACCTGATCCTGGTGGCGCGCCGCGCGCACCTGCTGGCCCGGCTGGCCCAGGCGGTGCAGGCCAAGGGCCGAAGGGCTCTGTTGGTCATCGCGGATGTGGCGATCGAGCGGGCCGTGAAGCGGGTCGTCCAGCAGGCCACGGCAGCCTTCCCGCGTATCGACATTCTGGTCAACAACGCCGGAACGATCCTCCCGGAGCAGTTGACCCACGAGACGTCCCAGGCCGACTGGGATCGCGTTCTGGCCGTCAATCTTCGTGGGCCGTTCATGCTCTCCCGCCTGATCGTCCCCCACATGCTTCACGCGGGCTACGGGCGGATCATCAATGTCACCAGCGGCTACAAGGCAGAGCCCTCCTACGGCGCCTACAGCGTCTCGAAAGCCGCCCTCTTCGCCCTCACCCAGGTCATGGCGAAGGAGCTTCGAGGGACCGGGATCCTCGCGAACGCACTGGACCCGGGGCGGATTCGATCAGAGATGTCCCCCGAGAGCGGAAAGCCACCCGAGGCGCTCGTGCCGCTGGCAATCCGGCTCGCCAGCCTGCTCGCCCGGGGACCCTCCGGTCGGGAATTCGTGGTGAGGTGATGGCGCGCGGCAAATGCGGAATGGCGAATGCGAACTGGAAATGGCGGATGGCTCATAGCTGATAGCTCATGGCTGGATGCAAGTTCCATGAGCCATGAGCCACGTGCCATGAGCTAGAGGAGAGTGGGATGGCTGAGGCGGAGAACACCCTGGCAGTCTTCATCGATTTCGAGAACCTGGCACAAGGGTTCAAGCACGGCAAGGAAGATTTTGACATTCATAGGATCCTCGGGCGCCTGGTGGAGAAGGGCAAGGTGACCGTGAAGGTGGCCTACGCCGACTGGAGCCGCTATGCGAAGTACAAGCAGCAGCTCCACGAGGCTGCCATCGAGATGATCGAGATCCCCAAGCGATCCATGACCGGCAAGAACTCCGCCGACATCCGCCTGTGCGTGGACGCCATGGACCTGTGCTACTCGAAGGCGCACATCGACACGTTCGTGATCGTCTCCGGGGACAGCGATTTCTCCCCGCTGGTTTCCAAGCTGAAGGCCAACGGCAAGCGCGTCATCGGGTTAGGGATGAAGGACTCGACCTCCACGCTGCTCAGCGACAACTGCGACGAGTTCATCTTCTATGAGACCCTGGGGAAGCCGGATCGGATCACCACGCCGGGCGTGCGGGACATTCCCAAGGAGAAGCGGGAGGTGTTCGAGCTGCTCTTCGACACCATTGCCGGCCTCATCCGGGAAAACAAGGAGATCCTCTGGTCCTCCATGGTGAAAGACACCATGAAGCGAAAGCGGCCGGCCTTCTCCGAACGGGCGTACGGATATCGGACCTTCAGCGACCTTCTGGAGGACGCTCAGAAGCACGGCTTCATTGACTTGCGAACCGATCCCACCAGCGGGACGTACGTGGTGGTGGGCTTCGCCAAGGCGGGACGCTGATCCGAAAACAGCTCATAGCTCATGGTTCAGGGCAACTACCATCAGCCATGAGCCAACAGCCATGAGCCGCAGGCGATGCGGTCGTTTCAAGCCTGAGGGCGCAGGCGGCTCGGGCGCTCGAGCTCCTCACAATGCTCCGCGAGGATGGCCAGCAGCTCTTGGATCTTGGCTTCGAGCTGTCGGATCAGCCCCTTGTTCCGAATGGCCAGCCGCCGCCGCTCCATGGCGTGAGCCACCGTCGTCAGCATCACCTCGTTCTTGAACCCCTTCACGATGAAGTCAAAGGCGCCCAGACGGAGGGCGGCGATGGCGTTGTCCGACGTCGGGTTGGCCGTGACAATGATGACCGGGGAATCGGGGGTGAGTTCCCCGAGTTTCGCCAGAACCTCCAGGCCGGACATGCCGGGCATCATGATGTCCAGGAGGACGACGTCAATGGTCTCCTGCCGGGCGATCCCCAGCGCCTGCTGTCCGTTCTCCGCCTCGTGGGTGACGTAGCCAGCCTCTCGGAGCAGGTCGGCGAACAGTTGCCGGGCGAGCAGCTCGTCGTCTACCACCAGGATGGAGGCGGCACCGAGCGCAGCAGGCGCGGGCGCTGCGGGTTTCCTGGGCTGCTGGGCATGGCGGGCCACTTCCAGCTCGTGCAGGTAGGCCAGGGCCCGGTCCAGGTCGCGATTCAGGTGCCGCACCTTCAGCAGAGCCTCGACGCGGGTGAGGAGTTCCGCCCGCTGGAAGGGTTTCGTGAGGAAATCGTCGCCCCCCGCCGCCAGGGCCCGCTCCTTGTCGCTCATCTGGCTCAGGGCCGTCACGAACAGCACCGGGATCCCCCCGGTCTGGGGGTCGGTCTTCACGCGGGCGCACACCTCGAATCCTGACATGCCCGGCATCATCAGGTCGAGGATGATGAGGTCCGGTTTCCTCTCGCGTGCCAGCCTCAGCGCCTCCTCGCCCCCGCCTGCCAGAAGGACCTCGTACCCCGAGGAGGTCAGCATCGCCTCGATCAGTTCCAGGTTCTGCGGCTCGTCATCCACGACAAGGATCCGGGCCGGCACGTCGGCTTCTGGCTGGGTCATCGGTCTCTCCTCTCGAACGGCGCCATTCCCACGCGAGGTCCTGGTGGCGACGGCTCGCCACGCGCCCGAGGCCTCTCCAGGGTCCCGGCGGCGATCGACACGTCGAATCGCGGTCTGGTCGTCGTACCCCCACATTCCGGATGTGCCCGGGCGGGGTGCTCTTTCATCCTTCTTAGCATACCGTTTGGAAGGAGTAAAGGCCGTCCTTAATCCGCAGCTTTCGCATCCCTCATCGTCGCCTGCCGGTCCCCCGATCGCAGGCCATCGTCTTGCCTTCCGGATGAGTCTTTCCCCGCGCAGGTTTGGCCTTGAATCCTTCAATCGGTTCATGGTATTTTTATCAACAATTTGGGACTCGTGGAAAAAGGAGGTTCCCATGAAACGATGGTGGTGGATCGGGGCAGTGATGCTGGTGCTCGTCTTCGCGAGCAGTGGCGGGGCGCAGGAGAACGTCCTGGTTCTGTATGGAAGCCCGGACCGGGACTGGGTGGCCGCCATCGCGGCTAAGTTCGAGAAGGACACGGGCATCAAGACACCGTGGATCCGGGCCAGCAGCAACGAGATGTACGCCAAGATCGAGGCGGAGAAGGCGAACCCCCAGGGGGACGTCTGGTTCGGGGGCACCGGCGACCCGCACTTCGCGGCGGCCGTGGCGGGTCTGACCGAGCCGTACTGCTCGGCCAAGATGCCGGAGCTGCGCGAGTTCATGCGGGACCCGATCGGCGGCTGCCGGACCCTCGGCCTGTACGCCGGCCCGCTGGGGTGGGCGGTGAACGAAGGGGTGCTCAAAAAGCTAGGCAAGCCGATGCCCCAGACCTGGGACGACCTCGCCAAGCCCGAGTACAAGGGCCTGATCGCCATCTCGAACCCCACGACCGCCGGCACGGCGTACACGGCCCTGGTGACGCTGTTGCTCCTGAAGGGCGAGGACAAAGGCTGGGAGTACCTGGCCAAGCTCCACAAGAACATCGCGCAGTACACCAAGTCGGGGTCGGCGGCGGGCCAACTGGCCGGGCAGGGTGAGGTGGCCATCGGCATCGTGTTCCTGCACGATGCGGTGATGTTCGCCGAGGAAGGATTCCCGGTGAAGCCGGTGGCCCCGGCCGACGGAACCGGCTACGAAATCGGCGGCCTCAGCCTCATCAAGGGCGCGCCCCACGCGGCCAACGCCAAGAAGTTCATCGACTGGGCCCTCACCCCGGAGACCCAGGCGATCGCCAAGGACTTCCGGTCGTTCCAGTTGCAGTCCAACAAGAAGACCCCGCTCCCGCCGGTGGTCCTCAAGCACGGGATGGACTTCGAGCACGTGAAGACCATCAAGTACGATTTCCTGTGGGCGTCGAAGAACCGGGAGCTGATCATCAAGCGCTGGTCGGAGCAGATCTTCTCGCAGGCACGGTAATGGCTGATGGCTCATGGCTTTGGCCATCAGCTATGAGCCATGAGCTATTTCTGGAATCCCCGTGACCGCTGTGCGCAACCCGGCCTGCCTGCTGGGCGGTGTCATTCTCCTAGCGACGACCACCGTCGTGCCCTTCCTGTCCCGCCAGGGGCAGGTGCTTCCTATCGGGAGGCCTGATCTCGCGCTCACGCCGCTGGCCCTGGCAAGCCAGTACCCGGGATTCTGGTTGCTGATCGGGCTTGCGGTCGCCTGGGTTGCGCTGGGCCTGCTTCCGCAGGACCGCCCGGATCGCCCGGCGCTCTGGGGCGGGTTGATCGGGTGCTTTCTGGTCATCTGGCTGACGGTGACGGCCGGGGTCAAACCGTACGCCTTCGGCTTGGGAAGCATCCTGGCCCTGACCATCTGCCTGCTGGTGCTCGCCTACGGCCTGTCCCAGGGGGGCTACATCCGGGCGGATACCTTCGTCGCGGCGAGCATCCTGCTTCTGGGATTTTTCGTCCTCCTCTTCATCATCTATCCTATCCTCGCGGTCCTCCAGCATAGCGTGGTGGATACCCGCGGCGGGTTCCAGCCTGGCCTGTTCCTGGACACCCTTCGACGCTACAAGTCCTTCTGGCGCGTGCTGGGCAACAGCCTGGGGCTGGCCGTATTCGTCGGAGTCGCCTCGACGCTGATCGGTTTGGCCTTCGCCCTGGCGGCCACGCGGTCCCGGTCGCGCCTCACCGTCCTGCTGCGGGCCTTCTCCCTTCTGCCCATGATCACGCCGCCGTTCGTGGTCGGCCTGGCCATTATTCTGCTGTTCGGCCTGCAGGGGCTCGTGACGAGCCAGCTCCTCGGCCTGAAGACCCGGGGGATCTTCGGTTTCCCCGGCGTGGCCCTGGCCCAGATACTCTCCTTTGCTCCGGTGGCGTTCCTGGTGATTGCCAGCGTGGTCGAGTCGGTCAATCCGGCGCTGGAAGAGGCCAGCCTGACCTTGCGGGCGGGGCCCTGGGGAACCTTCTGGAACGTGACGTTGCCCCTCTTGCGGCCGGGGGTGGCGAACGCCTTTCTCCTCACCATCGTGGAGTCGTTGGCGGATTTCGGAAACCCGATCATCCTGGGGGGAGAATTTGAGGTCCTCTCCACGGAGATCTATTTCGCCATCATCGGCCGATTCGATCGGACGCTAGCCGCGTCGTTGGGGATCGTCCTCCTGGCCGCCAGCCTGGCGACGTTCCTTCTGCAGCAGTATTGGCTCGGCCACCGCTCCTACGTCACGGTCACCGGCAAGCCGCCGTCCGGGAAGCCGATGCCGCTTCCTCGTGGGCTGGAAATCGGCCTACTCGGCTTCTGCGTCACGTGGTGCGTCTTCACCCTGGCGCTCTACCTCTTCGTCATCTACGGCGGATTCGTGGAGATCTGGGGGATCAACAACGCGTTCACCCTGCGACACTACCGCCAGCTCCTGCGAGACGGCATGGACGCCCTGAACACGACACTGATTCTGGCGGGCGTCTCCGCCCCGCTGACTGCCGTGGTGGGCCTCCTGATCGCCTACCTGGTGGTGCGGCACAGATTCCCGGGTCGCGGCGCGCTGGAGTTCACCTCCATGCTGTCTTTCGCGGTGCCGGGGACCGTCATCGGCATCGGCTATATCCTGGCCTTCAACCAGCCGCCCATCCTCTTGACCGGCGGCGCGGCCATTCTCGTCATCTCGTTCATCTTCCGGAACATGCCGGTGGGCATCCGGAGCGGCGTGGCGGCACTGGCCCAGATCGACCGAGCCTTGGAAGAGGCCTCGGTGACGCTGCGGGCCTCATTCGCCACAACCCTCCGGCGGATCGTTCTGCCCCTGATCCGTCCGGCGATCATCTCGGCCCTGGTGTTCAGCTTCGTGCGGGCGGTGACCGCCATCAGCGCCGTGGTCTTCCTGGTGAGCGCCAAGTGGCAGCTGAGCACCAAGGTCATCCTGGACCAGGCGGAGAATGGGCGCTACGGCCTGGCCACGTCGTATAGTACGGTCCTCATCGTGATCATGGCGCTGGCGATTGCGCTCATGTACCTCCTGGTGGGCAAGACGGCCGCGCGGGGTGGCCTAGAGGGTGGAGGTCTGGCATGACGGCTGCGGCGGATTCCCAGGCGGCGCGGGTCACCCTGGAGCACGTGAGCAAGCGATTCGGCAAGACAGTGGCGGTGGACGACGTGAGCCTGACCATCGAACCCGGAGAGCTGGTGACCTTGCTGGGGCCCTCGGGCTGTGGAAAGACCACCACGCTGCGCATGGTGGCGGGCCTCGAGGCAGCGAGCGGCGGCCGGATCTACATCGGCGACGCCGAGGTCACCCACCTGCCGCCCAACGCCCGGGACGTGACCATGGTGTTCCAGTCCTACGCCCTCTTCCCCCATCTCACGGTCTTCGAGAACGTGGCGTATGGCCTGCGCGTGCTCAAGCGGCCGGAGGCGGTGGTGCAGAAGGCGGTGCGGGACGTCCTGGAAATGGTGGGCATGCCCGGGCTGGAGGGGCGCAACCCCAGCGCCCTCTCGGGCGGCCAGCAGCAGCGCGTGGCGGTGGCCCGGGCTCTGGTCATGCAGCCCAAGGTCCTGCTGTTCGACGAGCCGCTCTCCAACCTGGACGCCAAGCTCCGCAAGCGGATGCGGGAGGAGATCCGACTGCTCCAGCAGCGCCTGGGGATCACGGCGATCTACGTGACCCACGATCAGGCGGAGGCCCTGGCCATCTCGGACCGGATCGTGGTCATGGACCGGGGGCGGGTGTCGGAGATCGGGACGCCCCTGGAACTCTACAAGGCCCCCGGGAACCGGTTCGTCGCCGAGTTCATCGGCGAGGCCAATTTCTTGCCCGCGCACCTCGAATCAGTGGAAGACGGGTGGGCAAGC
>CAZXXV010000045.1:0-13722 GCA_964644725.1 uncultured bacterium | reverse complement strand
GACCCCAATCCTCGCTCCGGGAGCGCTCTCCCCAAGGCTCGAAGTCCGAGGGAAGCCGCTTGACGATCAGGTGGAGCGGTTCGTGACGCGGGTCGCTCATCGCTACTCCCCTCCTTCCGGCACGGCACGGAACCAGGCACCTCACCGCCCGGAAGCGCGGCGGTGCGACACAGGGTAGAGCTGGTCAGCACGGGCAAGTCGTATAGGGCACGAGATGCGACTGGATCCACTTGGCCAGTGCGGCCTGAGACATCCGTCCGGCGGCGAGGTTCAGCATCGCGGTCACGACGTCCGCTTCCGGGGCCTCTAGCTCATGCTCGTGGAGGCCGAGGAAGAGCGCCATGACTACGAAGGATATGCGCGTGTTCCCGTCCCGGTACGGATGAGGCCGAATCCATAGGCCGCGGCCAGGGCCGTAAGGTCTTGCCTGCGACCGTAGGTCCCGTCGGGGAGGAGCGAGGGCGGATTCAAGCGCGTTCTCATCTCGGAGTCCGGGCTGGCCGTCGTGGGCGCGGAGCAGATCGAGATGGACGGCGTCGGCGACGAGACGGTCCACCGCGGACTTCGGAGGTTCGGGAGACCTCGGACGTTGGACCTTGGACGTTGGACAGCCTCTTGGTGGCCGACCTCGGGCCTCGGACTTCGGACCTCCGACCCTCCGCTACGTCAGGTGGCCGATGGTGGTCAGGGCGTAGCGCTCTGGCTCGAAGAGGGACCGGTTGAGTTCGGCGAAGGTTTCGGGCGAGACCCCATCAATGCCCTGGATGATCTCGTCAAGATCGAAGTAGCGCTGGAAGTAGATCTCGGTCTTGGCCAGCCGGGTCATGCGGCTGCTGGTGCTCTCCAGCCCCAGGAGGAGATTCCCCTTGAGCTGGGCCTTGGCCCGATGGAACTCCGTGAGGTCCACCGGCCCCTGGCGCAGCCGCGCAAATTCGGCGCGGATCAGGTCCACCACCTGCGGGTACGCCTCGGCGCTGGTGCCGGCGTACACGGCCAGCAGTCCCGAATCCTGGTAGGAGGCCTGGTACGAATAGATCGAGTAGGCCAGCCCGCGCTTCTCCCGGACCTCCTGGAACAGCCGCGAGCTCATGGAGCTTCCGAGGATAGCGTTCAGCAGGTAAAAGGCGTACCGGTTCGCGTGGTTGTAGGGCAGGCCTTCCGCCCCCAGGACCAGGTGGAGCTGGGCCGAGTCCCGCTCCTCGTGGTGGGTCGTGTGGTAGGAGACGGGGGACGGCCCGTTGGCGGCCACGGCGTTCCCGCGCCAATTGCCGAAGGCGGACCAGGTGAGCTCGGTCACGCGCGCGTGGTCCAAATCGCCCGCGGCCGCCACGATGACCCGGTCCGGCTGGTAGAAATCGCGGAGGTGCTCCAGGATGTCCTGGCGGGTGAGGGGCTGCAAGGTATGCCGGAAGCCCAGGACGGGCCGCCCGAGGGGGTGGTCCCGCCACAGTTGCTGCGCGAAGATGTCGTGGATCAGGTCGTCGGGGTCGTCCTCGACCATCTTGATCTCTTCCAGGACGACGCGCCGCTCCTTCTCGATATCCGCGGGGTCCAGGCGGGGGTGCAGCAAGAGGTCGCTCAGCAGGTCCATCGCCAGCGGCAGGTCCTCTCCCAGGACCTTGGCGTACAGGCAGGTGTTCTCCCGCGAGGTGAAGGCATCCAGGGTCCCGCCGATGCTGTCGATGGCCTGGGCGATCTCCTCGGGGCTCCGGCTCTCGGTGCCCTTGAACAGCAGGTGCTCCATGAAGTGGGAGATCCCGGCCCGCTCGGCCCGCTCGTACCGGGAGCCCACCTTGACCCACACCCCGATGGAGACGGAGCGCACCTGGGGCATCCGCTCCGTCAGGACCACGATGCCGTTCCCGAGCACCTCCTTCTTGTAGAGGCTGGCTAGCGTCCCGATGGCCTCTTCCCCCCGTAGGCGTCGCCCTCGTCCCCGGCCCGCTTTTCCCCGGCGGAAGGCGCGGCGGGCGGGCCGCCCTTCTCGGCGGCCTCCCGCAGGAGCTCGCGGCGGCTCAGGCGGATCTTCCCCGCCTTGTCCACCTCGATCACCTTGACCATGACCTCCTCGCCCTCCTTGAGGACGTCCTCCACCCGCTTGATCCGCTCCTGCGAGATCTGGGAGATGTGCAGCAACCCGTCCGTGCCCGGCAGGATCTCCACGAAGGCGCCGAAATCCATGATCCTGACCACCTTGCCCAGGTAGACCTTGCCGACCTCGGGGACCTCGACGATCCGGCCGATGATCTCCATGGCCTTCTGCGCGGCCGCCTCGTCCACCGAGGCGATGGTTACGGTCCCGTCGTCCTCGACGTCGATCTTGACGCCGGTCTGCTCCACGATCCCCCGGATGATCTTGCCGCCGGGGCCGATGACCTCGCGGATCTTGTCCACGGGAATCTTGAAGGAGATGATCCGGGGTGCGTAGGGGCTCAGCTCCTGCCGCGGTCTGGCCAGGGCCTGCTCCATGATGTCCAGGACCTGGAGGCGCGCCTGCCGCGCCTGGCTCAGGGCCTGGCGCAGGATGGCCTCGGTGATCCCCTGGATCTTGATGTCCATCTGGATGGAGGTGACCCCCGTGCGGGTCCCCGCCACCTTGAAGTCCATGTCGCCCAGGTGATCCTCCAGCCCCTGGATGTCGGTGAGGACCGCCGTCTTGTCGCCTTCCTTCACCAGCCCCATGGCCACCCCGGCCACCGCCGCCCGGATCGGGACGCCGGCGTCCATGAGTGAGAGGGTCGCCCCGCACACCGTCGCCATGGAGGAAGAGCCGTTGCTCTCTAGGATGTCGGAGACGATGCGCACCGTGTAGGGGAACTCTTCCTTCCCCGGCAGCACGGCCTGGATGGCGCGCTCGGCCAGGGCGCCGTGTCCGATGTCCCGCCGGCTGGCGCCGCGCATGAACTTGACCTCCCCTACCGAGAAGGGAGGGAAGTTGTAATGGAGCATGAAGCGCTTGAACGATTCCCCCTCCAGGTCGTCCAGGCGCTGCTCGTCCTCCGAGGTGCCCAGCGTCGTCGTCGCCAGCGCCTGGGTCTGCCCCCGGGTGAACAGGGCGGACCCGTGGGTGCGCGGCAGGACCCCCACCTCGCAGGTGATGGGGCGCACCTGCGTGACGCTTCGCCCGTCGGCGCGCCGCCCCTCCTCCAGGATCAGCCGGCGCATCTCCTGCTTCTCCAGCTCCTCGAAGATCTCCTTGACCTGGAGCGCGGTCGCCGGGGGCTCCGCCGCGACGGCCGCCAGGGCCTCGTCCAAGAGCATCTTGCGCCGGGACTGCTGTTCCTCCTTCTCCGGGACGAAGGCCAGCTCGCGAATGCGGGCCCGGCACAGCTCCTCGACCCGGGCCCGGAGCGCCGGATCCACCGGGGGCGAGACGAACTCCGGCTTCGTCACCCCCATCTGCCGGGCCAGATCGCGCTGGATCTGGATGATGGGCTGCAGCGCCCGGTGGCCGAACAGCAACGCCTCCAGCAGCGCCTCTTCCGGCACCTCGCGGGCGCCGCCCTCGACCATGACCACCGCCGGCTCCGTGCCCGCCAGGACCATGTCCATGTCGCTCTGCTCGAGCTGAACGTAGGTCGGGTTCACCACGAAGCGGCCGTCCACGCGCCCGATCCGCACGCAGCCGATGGGGCCGAGGAACGGAATGTTGGAGATGGTGAGTGCGGCCGAGGCACCCACCACGGCCAGCACGTCGGGGTCATTCTCCTGGTCGGCGGAGAGGACCGTCGCGATGATTTGCACATCCTGGTGATAGCCGTGGGGAAACAGGGGGCGGACGGGGCGGTCGATCAGGCGGCCGGCCAGGGTTTCCTTCTCGTGGGGCCGCCCCTCCCGTTTGAAGAAGCCCCCGGGGATCTTCCCGGCGGCATAGGCCCGTTCCTGGTAATCCACCGTCAAGGGGAAGAAGTCGATGCCCTCCCGGGGCTGCTTGGAGGCCACGGCCGTGACCAGCACCACCGTATCCCCATAGCGCACCCACACCGCCCCGTCGGCGGCCCGGGCCACGCGCCCGGCCTCGATGCTGAGGGTCCTCCCCTCCAGACTGACCTCGCTCCGATACGTCATTTGCGAATGCCCAACCTTTCGATCACGTTTTTGTACCGCTCGACGTCTTTGACCTTCAGGTAATCGAGCAGCTTGCGGCGGCGCCCCACCAGCATCAGGAGCCCGCGCCGCGAGTGGTGATCCTTCTTGTGTACCGTGAGATGTTCCGTCAGGTAGCCGATCCGGCCGCTGAGAAGCGCGATCTGCACCTCCGGCGAGCCCGTATCCTGCTCGTGCAGACGGTAGTGCCCGATGATCCCACCCTTGTTCGCAAAATCCTTTGGCATGACCGCTCTCTCCTCTGTCGGGGGGCCCGCAGCGTCCCCACAATCTGGGGCACGTTATCATAGGCCCTCAGGAGTGTAAAGCCCATTCTGGCCAGGGAAGGGCGCGCGCGGCCTCCCACGCCGCTTCCGCGGCCCCCCGATCGCGATGCAGTTGCGCCATGAGCGCCTCGGCCGAGGCGAAGCGCTGCTCGTCGCGCAGGCGTCGCAGGAAGAACGCCGCCACCCCCTCACCGTACAGCGGCTCCTGCCAGCCCGGCATGTGGACCTCCAGCCGCCGCTCCCCCGGCCCGAAGGTCGGCGCCCGTCCCAGGTTCAGCATGGCATCCTCGAAGGTGCCGCGCACCAGCAGCCGCCCGGCATAGACCCCGTCCGCCAGCGGGGGCGGCTCCGGGAGCGACACGTTCGCCGTGGCGAATCCCAGCTCGCGACCGCGGCCCGCGCCCGACTGGACCTCGCCCTCGAGGCAGAACGGCCGGCCCAGGAAGCGCCGGGCTTCCTCCACCCGCCCCTCGGCCAGGAGGGCCCGGATCATGCGGCTGCTGACCACCAGGCCGTCCAGGCTCACGGCGGGGATCACCTCGAGCCAGAAGCCGTAGCGCGGGGCCAGGGCCCGCAGGAGGTCGGCATTTCCCCGGCGGCCCTTGCCGAACCCGAAATCGTAGCCCACGCACAGGCCCGCGACCCGGAGCCCCTCCACCAGCACCCGCCGGACGAACTCCTCGGCCTGGAGATCGGCCATGGTCGGCGAGAAGTGGATCGCCACCGCTGCCGCCATGCCCAGGCGGCGGAGCAGCGCCAGCTTGACCGGCAGGGGCGTGATCAGGGGCGGCGCCTGCGCAGGGCGGACGACCTCGAGGGGATGTCGCGCGAAGGTGACAACCCCGGGCGTCCCACCCACCTCGGCCGCCCGTTCCCGCACGCGGCGCAGGATCTCCTGATGACCCAGGTGGACCCCGTCCATGGTTCCCATGGCCAGAAGAGGGGTCGCGACGTCCCAGCGGAGATCCTGGAGACTCGTGGCCTGGATCACGTGCATCGTCGCCCGATCCTCAGGCCGGGCCAAAGGCGCCCGAGAAGACGCGCACAGGGTGCAGCACCAGGCGGGTCGGCTCGCACGTCGAGAAGTCCGACGAGGCCACCGTCGTCTCCGCCAGCGACAGGAGCTGCTTGCGGAAGCCCAGCACCCGGACCAGCGCCCCGCGCGCCACTCCGGCGGGGAACTGCACCACCATGCTGGCCGCCACGTCGCTTCCGTGCAGGATTAGGCGTCCCGCCTCCGGCGCCACCCGGACCGCGGGCAGGTGCGCCAGGGCATCGGCGACGGGGATGAGGACTTCCGCCAGGCGCCCCTCCCGGACCCGGTGCTCCAGCGTCTCGAGCGTGAGGACGCCGTCCATGCTGAAGCGGCCCGAGCGCGTGCGCGTGAGCGCGTGCAGGTGGCCGCCACAGCCCAGGGCCCGCCCGATGTCGTCGCACAGGCTCCGGGCGTAGGTGCCCTTGGAACAGCTCATGCGCAGCGTCACGAAGGGCGGCGCGAACTCCAGCAGCTCCAGGCCATGGATGCGGACGGTGACCGGCTGGCGCTCCACCTGCTCGCCCCGGCGCGCCAGCCGGTACAGGCGCTCGCCGTGGTACTTCTTGGCCGAGAACAGGGGTGGCACCTGCTGGATCTCTCCGACGAAACGGGGCAGGACCGCCTCCACCTCCTCACGCCGAACCCGGACCTCCTCCACCCGACCCGTCTCCTTGCCGGCGGCATCCAGCGTGTCGGTGGTGACCCCCAGGCACAGGGTCATCACGTACTCCTTGTCCGCCTGGGTGAGATACTGGGCGATCCGCGTCGCCCGGCCCACGCACAGGGGCAGGACGCCCGTGCCCTGCGGGTCCAGCGTCCCGGTATGACCCACCCGCCGCACGCCCAGGATCTTGCGAACGGCATCCACCACGTCGTGGGAGGTCATCCCCGCCGGCTTGTTGATATTCAACACGCCATGAACTTCTGGCTTGATTGCCATCGCGTCATTTTCGATTGTGGATTGAGGATTGCTGATTGAACCGCAATCGAAAATCCACAATCACAAATCCTAAATCAACAATCCTTCAGCGGCCGCCAGCACCCGCGCTCGCGCCGCCGGCAGGGGCTCGTTGAGCGTGCACCCGGCCGCGTTGCGGTGCCCACCGCCACCGAACTGCTTCGCCAGGCGCGCCACGTCCAGGTTCCCCCGCGAACGGAAGCTTACTCGGACCTCGCGGTCAGAGACTTCCTTGAACGTCATGGCGATCTGGATCCCACCGACGTTTCGGACGTAATCGATGAAGCCCTCCGTAGCCTCCAGGCCCAGCCCCACACGCTGGAGCGCGGCGGAGGTGACCTCGATCCAGGCCAGGCGGCCGCCGGCGCAGAGCGTGAGGCTCGCCAGGGCTGCGCTCAGCAGGAGCCACTCGCGGGGGTCGTGGTTTCCGTAGAGCCCCGCGGCGAGCTCCTCCACGGCCGCCCCGCACGTCACGAGGTCGGCGGCCGCCCGGAGCGCCTCGGGCGTGGTGTTGCTGTGCTGGAACGAGCCGGTGTCCGTCAGGATGGCGGCGTAGAGGTTCGTCGCCGCCGCCTTGCCGATCGGAAGGCCCGCCCGGCGCAGCAACCGGTACACCATCTCGCCGGCCGACGAGGCCCCGGGCTCCACCCAGTTCAGGTCGCCGAAGCGGGTATTCCCGGCATGGTGATCCACGTTCAGGACCACCGCGTCGGCCGGCCGGCTGTCCAGGAGGCCGCCGGTCCGCGCGAGGTCGCTGGTGTCCAGGACCAGGTAGCAGGCGTACGGGCGGCCGATGGGCGCCTCGCGCAGGAGGTCGGCTGCCCCCGGCAGGCTGGAGAGCCCCGGGGGCAGGGGATCAGCATTGTACGCCGCCGTGACCTTTCCCGCCTCGCGGAACGCGAGGCTGGCCCCCAGCGTCGCCCCGATGGCATCCCCCTCCGGATGCACGTGGGCCAGGACCGCCACCGAGGGCGCACCCTTCAGGACCGCGACTACCTCATCCAGGTCATTCACCGTGATCGCCCTCGGGCGACGCGACCTGCTTCAGGAGCGCGGCGACGTGCAGGCTCCGCTCCACGGAAGTATCCGCCTCGAAGGTGAGCTCGGGCGCATACCGGAGGCGCAGCGTCCGCCCCAGCTGTCCCCGGAGGAACCCGGCCGCCGACCGGAGGCCGGCGAGGGCCTCCTCGGCCCCGCCCTGGCGGCCGGAACCCGTGAAGAGCACCCGGGCGTGGCGCAGGTCCGCACTCACCCGCACGGCCGTGATGACCACCTCGTGCAGCCGGGGGTCCTTGACCTCGCGCAAGAGCAACCGGCTGAGCTCTTCCTGGATCAGACCGGCAACCCGGTCGGCTCGCTTGAACGGTAACGGCATGGGAGCAAGACGCGGGAACCTGGAACGCGATAATTGCAGCCAGGGAAAGGGGAATCGGCGCGGAGGGCCACCTTCTGCAGGTCACACCCCGCGAGATGCGGGGTCAGTGGGTGACCAGGTCGATCTCGTAGTCCACCACCAGGACCTCGCCGTTCGCCTCGATCCAGTTCACCACCTTGGAGAGGGTTTCATCGACCAAACGGGCATCGTTGCTCACGGCCGCGACCCCCAGCGTGGCCCGCTGCCAGTCGTCCAGGCGATCCACCTCGGCAATGCCCACGTTGAACCGGGCCTGCAGCCGATCCTTGAGGCTCTTGACCACCCGCCGCTTCTCCTTCAGCGACCTGCTGTCCGGGATCCTGAGCTCGATCTTGCAACTCCCGACCGTCATGCCGCCAGTCCTGAGGGCGCCAGGCAATGACCAATTCCCAATGACCCATGGGACGGAGTCCCCCGCCCGCAGGTTTCCAGCGGCGGACAGCTTTCAGCCGCCGTTGGTCATTGGGATTTGGTCATTGGTCATTGGAACCATGCTACAGTTTGGGGGCGACCTCCTCCAGCTCGTACACCTCCAGCACGTCTCCCTGGTGGATGTCGTTGTAGTTGGCCAGGCCGATGCCGCACTCCTGCCCGCTGAGGACCTCCCGGGCATCGTCCTTGAAGCGGTGCAGGGAGGCGATCTTTCCCTCGTGGACCACCCGCCCGTCCCGCACCAGGCGGACCGAGGCGTCCCGCACCACCTTGCCGTCCACCACGAAGGAGCCGGCGATGGTCCCCACCTTGGAGATGGTGAAGATCTGGCGGACCTCCACGCGTCCCAGCGCCCGCTCCACGTACTGCGGCTCCAGCAGGCCCTCCATGGCCGCCCTGATCTGGTTGATGGCGTCGTAGATGACGGTGTAGAGGCGGACGTCCACCTTCTCCTGCTCCGCCAGCCTCTGCGCCTTCGGCTCGGGCCGGACGTTGAAGCCGACGATGATGGCGTTGGACGCCGCCGCCAGCATCACGTCGCTCTCGGTGATGGCGCCGACGGAGCTGTGGATGACCTTGACCATCACCTGCTCGGTGCCGAGGCGCTCCAGGGATTCGCGCAGCGGCTCCACAGAGCCCTGGACGTCTCCCTTGAGGACCATGCGCAGCTCCTTCACCTCGCCCTGCTGGATCTGCTGGTGCAGGGCGTCCAGGGTGATGCGCGGCTGGCTCACCATGGTCTCCTGGCGGTGCCTCTCCTGTCGCGCCAGGGCGATCTGGCGGGCCTTGCGTTCGTCCCCCACGGCGGCGAAGGTGTCGCCGGCCAAGGGCACGCCCGACAGGCCCAGGATCTCCACCGCGGTGGCCGGCCCCGCGTCGTGGAGCTTCTTTCTCTTGTCGTTGATCATGGCCCGGACCTTGCCGTGGTGCAGGCCGGCCACCGCCGCGTCCCCCACCCGCAGCGTCCCGGTCTGCACCAGGACCGTGGCCACGGGCCCGCGGCCCTTGTCCAGCTCGGCCTCGATGACGACCCCGCGGGCCGGCTTGTCGGGGTTCGCCTTCAGCTCCTGCACCTCGGCCAGCACCAGGAGGTTGTCCAGCAGGTTCTCGATCCCCTCGCGGCGCTTGGCCGAGACCGGGACGAAGATGGTGTCTCCCCCCCACTCCTCCGGGACCAGGCCGTACTCCGTGAGCTGCTGCTTGATCCGGTTGGGGTCCGCATTGGGCTTGTCGATCTTGTTGATCGCCACCAGGATCGGCACCTTGGCGTCCTTGGCGTGGTTGATGGCCTCGATGGTCTGGGGCATGACGCCATCATCGGCGGCCACCACCAGGACCACGATGTCCGTCGCCTGCGCCCCGCGCGCCCGCATGGCCGTGAAGGCCTCGTGGCCCGGGGTGTCCAGGAAGACGACGCGGCTGACGGCGTGGCCGGGGACCTCCACCTCGTACGCGCCGATGTGCTGGGTGATGCCCCCCGCCTCCGTCGCGATCACGTTGGTGTGACGGATCGCGTCCAAAAGGGAGGTCTTGCCGTGGTCCACGTGTCCCATCACCGTGACCACCGGCGCCCGCGGCTTGAGCAGCGCCGGGTCCTCGACCTCACCCACCTCCTCCACCAGCTCCTCGGGGGAGGCCCGCTCCACGCTGTAGCCGAACTGCTGGGCCACCTTGCCGATGGTCTCGAAGTCGATGGACGTGTTGATGGTGGCCAGCACCCCCAGCTTGATCAGCCGCTTGATCACATCGCTGACCGTGGCGGACATCTTCCCCGCCAGCTCCTTGGGCGTCAGGCCCCCGCCGACCTTGAGGACCTTGGCCACGGGGGGCGCCGCAGGCGTCGGCGCTTCGACCTTGGCCGCCCGGGGCGGCGGCGCTTCGATCACCGGTGCCCTGGGCTCGAGCGGCAGGCCCAGCTCGGGTTCGATGGGCGAGAGGTATGCCGGTGCCGGGGGCGCCTCCAGGGCGCCGAGATCGGGCGCCTTGGCCTGGGCCACGACCGGGCGGGGCGGCTCGACGGCCGGGCGCGGGGGTTCCCGCCGCGGCTTCACCTCCGGGGCCGGCTTGGGCTTGGCCTCCTTGACCACCGCGGGCGCGGCAGGCGGGGCCGTGCGCTCAGCCGCCCGCGGCGCAGGCCAGTGCGGCTCGCGCCTGGGGGGCGCGGGGGGCGTCGGAGCCGGTGGACGCCCCAGCCTGGGTGGCTCGATCCTCGGCGGCTCCGCCGCTGGTTTCGGTGGCTCCGCCGGCTTCGGAGGTTCGACGGGCTTCGCGGGCTCCATCGGCGGCGCCTCTGTCGGAGGCGTCGCGGTCAGGGGCGCCACATCGGCCGGAACCTCGACCTTCGGCAGCTCGACGGGCGGGACCTCGATGATGGGGATCGTGGGCTCGGGGGTCAGGGGCTCGGCGGGCAGCGCCACAATAGTCGCGTGCTCGACCGTGGGGGCGTCCAATGTCACCACCAGCGGTTTCGCTGGGGACTTGACCGTCGGTTGCGTCCGCCGGGTCCGAGGCTTCGGCTCTGCCTTGGCTTCCGCCTCGGCGGTCGGCTTCTTCCGGACGCGCGGCTTGGCCGCCACCTCGGTAGTGGCAGCCGCCTTGGCCTTCGAGGCTGGCGCCTTGGCGCGGGTCGTTCGGCGGGTGGTCGACTTGACCGTCGTCCCGGTCCCGGGGCGGATCGTCCGGGCTGGAATCCTCGCCGCCGGCCGGGACAGGACCTCGCGCGCCGACGCTTCATCCGCCGAACTGCTGAACGTCGCCGCCTCGATTCCCGCCGCCTGGAGTCGCTCCAGGACCTCCTTGGTTGTCAGGCGGAACTTCGTCGCCAGATCGTACACTCGAACCGTACCCACGCCTCATTCCTCCAGCGGCCCCATCCTCCCGGACGGGACCCTGGCTCCACCCGCCCCAATACCATCCGCGGGACAGTGGCGCCGACCGCTTCTTCTCGCTTCCCGGACGGGACGGATGCCGCGCTTCTCCCGCCCGCTCACGTCCCCTCGTGGCTCCAGCCGTTCCCTCTCCCGGCAAGAAACCGCCACTCGTTATGCGGCCAGCCGGGGCACCCATTGCGTCTTTACCTTGCAATGGGTCGCCCATTGCCGCTTCACCCTGCAATGGGTCGCCGTCGTAACTCCGCCTCGAAACGCTCGCGAACTGCCACCTCGTGGAGTCCCGGCACCTCCCGTCGGAAGGCCCGCGGGAACACCTTGCGATGCCAGGCCTTCTCGAGGCAGACAAGCGAGGGGCACAGGTACGCCCCCCGACCCGGCGCCTTTGCCGCGGAGGGCGGATTCACGACCAGGCCCTCCCCCGGATCGATCGCCAGCCGGACCAGCTCTCGTCGGTCCCGGACCCGCCGACAGCCCACACAGGTCCGGAGCACCGGGCGGCTCATCGGTCTTTTCCCGCCTCGACA
This sequence comes from uncultured bacterium, assembly GCA_964644725.1. GTDB lineage: Bacteria > Methylomirabilota > Methylomirabilia > Methylomirabilales > 2-02-FULL-66-22 > 2-02-FULL-66-22. The sequence goes on along the minus strand of CAZXXV010000045.1, from coordinate 2,094 downwards.
GCCTCCACCCGCCCCGCCCCGCTTGCAGCGGGGGATCACTCCGCCTCTCGCGCCGGCCCGTCCGGCGCTGCGCTCGCCTCCGCGGGTGCCCCCTGGGCGAGCCCGGCCGCGCTGGCCTCGCCCAACGCATCGCGCGCCGCCAGCAGGATCTTCTCCGCGCTCTTGGGCCCGATCCCCTCGATCTCCTGCAGGGCCTCGGCAGTGGCATCCGCCAGGGCTGCGAGGCTGCTGAAGCCGGCCGCGACGAGGCGCATCGCCAGCTTCTCCCCCACGCCCGGCAGGGCCGTGAGCTGCTGCACGGCTGCGCCTTCATCCACCGGTGCTGCGGCTTCCGGACGGGCCTCACCCGCCATGAGGACGGACAGGGCAGCCTCCGCCTCGCGCTGGAGTTCCGAGGTGCTCCGGATGTCCACCTTCCAGCCCACCAGCTTGGCGGCCAACCGCGCGTTCTGACCCCGCCGGCCGATGGCCAGCGAGAGCTGGTCGTCGGCCACCACGACCTTGAGCGCCCGCGTCTCGGCGTCGGCGGTCACCTGCTGGACTTCGGCCGGGGCCAGGGCAGCCTTCACGAAGGCGGCCGGGTCCTGCCGCCAGGGAATGATGTCGATCTTCTCTCCCTGGAGTTCCCGCACGATGGCCTGCACCCGGGCGCCCCGATATCCCACGCAGGCCCCCACCGGGTCCACGTTGCTGTCCTTGGAAAGCACGGCGATCTTGGCGCGCTCGCCCGCCTCTCGGGCCGCGGCGCGCACCTCCACGATCCCCTCGTAGATCTCGGGCACCTCCAGCTCGAACAGGCGCTTCAGGAACCCCGGATGGGTCCGCGACACGACGATCTGGGAGCCCTTGGAGGTCTTCTTCACGTCCAGGATGTAGGCCCGGATCCGGTCCCCGACCCGGAACTCCTCGCGGGGCAGTTGCTCGCGCACCGGCAAGATGGCTTCGGCCTTCCCGATGTTGAGGATGGCGTTGCCTTTGATGACCCGCTGCACCACGCCGTGGACCAACTCCCCTTCCTTCTCCTTGAAGGTCTGGTACACCGAGTCGCGCTCCGCCTCCCGGACCCGCTGGATGATGACCTGCTTGGCCGTCTGGGCGGCGATCCGACCGAAGCTCTGCGCCGGCACCGGAACCGGGCTCTTCACCTCGTCGCCGATCTGCGCCCCCAGGTTGATCTTCAGCGCGTCCTCCAGGCTGATCTCCACCTTGGGGTTGGTGGCGGTCTCGATCACCTTTTTCACCGCATAGAGCATGAACTGACCCGACTTCCCGTCGAAATCCACCCTGAGATCCAGGGTGGCCTGGGCGGGGGGAAGGCTCTTCCGGGACGCCGACAGGATGGCCGCGCCCACGGCCTCGATGAGGATTCCCTTCTCGATCCCCTTCTCCCGCCCGATCTGATCAATGACCTGCATCAGGTCCATACCTTGCCTCCCGCGGGGTGCCAGCCGACTCGCGTGCCGAACTCCGGCACCGCGACCGGTGGAACCCCACGTTCCGTACTCCAGTATTACAATTCAATCTCCAGGCGCGCCTTGGCGATGAGGCCGCGGGGAATTCGCACCTGCCGGCCGTCCGCCAGGTCCAGGAGCACCGCCCCATCCACCAGGCCCGCCAGGCGACCGCGAAAGTTTCGCTGTCCCTCGATGGGCTCGCGGGTCGTGATCCGGGCAGCCTTCCCGGCGAAGGCGACGAAGTCCGCGTCGCGCGTGAGCGGCCGATCCAGGCCGGGGGACGAGACCTCCAGGTGGTAGGGAAAATCGATGACGTCCGCGACGTCCAGGTGATCGCCGAGCTCTTCGCTCACCTTCTGGCAATCGTCCAGGATCACCCCACCCGGCCGGTCGATGTACAGCCGGAGGATCCAGCCCCGGGCCTCCCGCTGGAACTCCACCTCCACGAGTTCCAGCCCCCGGTCGGTGAGAATCGGCTCTGCCAGGGCACGGACGCGCTCTACGATCTCAACAGCGACGGGTACGTCACCGCGGCGGACTATCTCATCCTGCGCAGCTTCCTGAACGGGCCGCCCGGGCCGAGCGAGCCAGCCAACGGGGTGATGGCGAGCGTGACCTTCGGGGTCGGCAACCTCGGCCT
>CAZXXV010000044.1:11537-13792 GCA_964644725.1 uncultured bacterium | reverse complement strand
CCAGGGCGTCGTCCTGATCACGGCGAGCACCTACGTCCTGATCAACCTCCTGGTAGATGTGTCGTACTCGTTCTTGAATCCGCGGATCCGGGTCAAGGGGTCAGCCGATGAATCGTGAGGGGGCGCACGTGCCGGCGGCAGGTGGGGAAGCGCTCGGCCAGGGGACCGCCCCCGCGCCGTCCACCCGCCCTCGGCGAAACTGGCGACGCGCCCTGCGTCGGCCCCCGGCCGTCGTCGGCGCGGCGATCGTCCTCTTGTTCGCGATAATGGCGATCGGTGCGCCGTGGATCGCGAGGGGCGACCCGATCCGCACCAATTGGAGCCAGATCCGCAAGGCGCCGACGCTGGCGCACCCTTTCGGGACGGACGACCTGGGGCGGGACGTCTACTCGCGCGTGGTCTGGGGGGCGCGGATCTCGATGCAGGCGGGCGTGCTCTCCATCCTCCTCGCCATCGCCGTCGGCGTGCCGACTGGCCTCGTGGCCGGCTATTACCGCGGCGTGATCGATCAGGCGATCATGCGGCTCACCGACGCCTGGCTGTCATTCCCGTTCCTGATCCTGGCCATCGGGCTGGTCACCATCCTGGGACCATCCCTGATCAACGCCACCGTGGCCATCGGGATGGCCGCCACCCCCACCTACATCCGATTGACCCGCGGACTGGTGCTCTCGACGGCGCAGGAAGACTACGTCCAGGGCGCGCGGGCGCTCGGCGGCGGAGATGTGCGGATGATGCTCCGGCACATCCTCCCGAACATCTTCAGCGCCCTCCTCGTCCAGGCCACCGTCTCGATCCCGGGCGCGATCATCGCAGAAGCCATCCTCTCGTTCCTCGGGCTGGGCGTGCAGCCACCCAGCCCGAGCTGGGGCACGATGCTCAACACCGCCCAGCAGTTCCTCGAGACGGCCCCCTGGATGGCCTGGTGGCCCGGGCTCGCCATCTTCTCCCTCGCGCTCTCCTTCAACTTGGCGGGCGACGGACTGCGGGATTTCCTCGATCCCAAGGACTACTGAAGCACCTCAGCACACTCGAATGTCCACCTTACTGCGATGCCACAAGGTCCTGCGATCCCGAGCGGCGGTGCGACGAGGAACAACCGAGCGGCTGTACGTGATCGAGAGCCCGACGTTTACGGGCACGTGGGTGTACACCAAGGGAACAATCGGCGAAAGGAAGGGCAGGAGGTCTTCTATGTCCTTGCTTTTCGGCCTCGCGCGCCGATCGGTCCGCCAGCCGCGCCGCACCCCCGGCGGGGCCCCGACCAAGTGGCAGGGGTCGGCTCAAGAGGGGAACCGTCAGCTCTCTTTCCGGGCCAGGAGTGGCCCGAGGTGCTGCATCGCCACCTCGACGTCCGCAGCGAAGCTCGTCCGCACGTTCCCCTCGATAGCCAGCTTGCCCTGGTAGCCTAACCCGTCGAGAATCGCGATAACCGCGGCGAAATCGAGGGCCCCGAAGCCGGGGAAGTGCCGGGTGTTGTCCGAGAGGTGGAGGGAGCTGAAACAGGCCCGGTGCGTGATCAGTGCCTGCTCCATGTTCGCCTCCTCGATGTTCATGTGGAAGGTGTCCGGGAGGATCTGCACGAAGGGGCTGGCGGCGCGGCGGGCGATATCCCAGGTATCGGCCAGGCTGTGGCCGACTGGTGACTCGTATCGGTTCACCGCCTCGATGAGCAGCGGGGTCTTGAGCCGATCGGCGACCGGCGCCAGCTCCAGGACGGCGGCGGCGAGCCGCTCCCGCGCCGCCGGCCCGGCCTCCTGGGGAGCGCCCTTGAGGTAACCGGCGATCACCCCCGCGCCGAACTCGCGCGCGAACTCCAGGAAGCGCGCGGTGCGGCGGATCGCCTCCCTGCTGCGCGCCTCATCCGCCGTCGCCAGCGAGAGCTGGTAGGTCTTGGCCGTGAGGCCGGAGGCGAACATCGAGAGGACCAGGCCAAACTCCGCGAGGTAGGCCTTGAGGCGGGCAGGCTTCACGGTCTCCGGATCCCGGATGTTCAGCTCCACCCCGTCGAACCCAAGCCGCTGCAGCGTCTCGAGGTTCCGGCGAAACTCCGCATCCTCCATGTAGTCTTCCGGCAGCCGCGTCTGGATGGCCAAGAAGTACCGGTATCTTCCCATGGGCGCACCTCCAGTAGGCAGCAAGCAGTAGGCAGTAGGCAGACGGCCTGCCTACTGCCCTGTGCCTACTGCCTACTGATTCGTCAGAATGGCCAGTGCAGGCTGTAGATGCTGCGCCCGCCGGGCACGAGCGGCCCC
>CAZXXV010000044.1:5503-11437 GCA_964644725.1 uncultured bacterium | reverse complement strand
TCAGAATGGCCAGTGCAGGCTGTAGATGCTGCGCCCGCCGGGCACGAGCGGCCCCTTCAAGACGGCCTCGATCTCTTCCTTGGGCCGGGTTGTGACCTCCTCGGTGGGCGGAAGCTTCCCCGGCGGGAAGGTCTTCTTAATGTCATCGTGCAGCTTGACCATGTAATCCAGGAGCGCGATGACCCCCGGGATGGCCTTCTCGGCCTTGGCCGCGCTGGCCTTGCCCACCACGCCGGGCTTGTAGGCCGCGGTCTCCATGGGGCCGCAGCCGACCTGGCCGTACCAGGCGATGGCCCGGTGGAGGAGGTTCCCCGCCTTGTCGATGTGGCCCTCGGGGAGGTAGCCGCGGGGCACCGTGTCCACCACGTCCTCCATGTGCATGTACTCGGGGAACAGCGCCAGCGACCACGAGGTCTCCACCTCGTCGGCGTGGATGAACGGCGTCTCGTACGGGCCGCCATCCTTGACGGATTTGAAGTGGTCCTGGATGGCGTGGTACCAGTTCAGGTTGATGAAGATGCCCGGGACCTGGAACGTCTTGGCGAACTGGTGGATGGCGGTGGGGATGACGTACTCCTGCCCGTGGCCATTGAGCAGGATCTGCTTGCGGAAGCCCATGTTCCACAGGCCCGCGATGATCGCCTTGAGCTGGCCGCAGAAGATCTCCTCAGGCACGATGATCGTCCCCGGCATCCCCATGTGGTGATACGGGTGGGAGCCGTACCAGACGGGCTGGGCCACGGTGCAGCCGGTGCGCTGTGCCACGGCCTCGGCCATGCGGGTCACCAGGAAGGTGTCCTCGCCCAGGCAGGCGTGGGGGCCGTGGGCCTCGGTGGAGCCCACCGGGACGATGATGATGTCGTTCTCCTTGAGCCGCTGCTCCACCTGCTTCCAGGTCATGTTCTGGAGATAGATCTGTGTGGGTGAATCCATATGACCGCCCTTCGGCGGTATGGTCCAATTACCCATTCATGCCTCCTTCGTCCCCCTCAACCTCACCTTCTCCCGGGAACCCTCTGGGTGGGGGAGAAGGAATGGATGAGGGGATGGAATGAAGATCAGCTCGGCTTCACCATGATCTTCCCGTCGGTGCGGCTGCCCGACCGCTTGATGGCGTCCACCGCCTGCTCCAGGGTGTAGCGGGCCGTGACCATCTTCCGGTTGTCAATGGCGCCACTGGCCATCAACCGGATCACGTTCGGAAAGATCTCGTCGCCGGAGTGGCCCTGGGATCCGAAGAACTGCGAGCGGCGGACCTGGAAGGCCTCCAGGTACATCGGCACGCGCTCCGCCGCCCGGCCGACCTGGACGATCTTACCGTTGATGGCCAGCGATTTCTCCATCTCCGGAACCGTCAGGACCGGGGCGCCCGCGGCCTCGAACTGGAACTCGGCGCCCTCGCCGTGGGTCAGGTCCATGACCACCTGGGCCGGTGGCGTCCCCTGCTTGACCAGGGCCACGGGATCGAACACGTGATCGGCGCCCATGGCCGAGCAGAGCTTGCGCCGCTCCGCCACCGTCTCGAAGGCGATCACCTTGGCCGCGCCCGCCGCCTTTAGCAGGGCGATGGCGGTGAGTCCGATGGGCCCGCCGCCGTACACCGTGGTATAGGCCCCGGGCTTGAAGCCGCCCGCCCGGATGAAGATGGCGTTGTAGGAGACACACGTCGGCTCCACGGTGGCCCCCAGCTCGTACACCGTGTTGGCGTCCGGGTACCGCTCCAGCAGCGCATCCAGCTTCCAGCAGTACTTGCTGCCGATGGTGAGATACTCGGCGAAGGCGCCGTTGATGGTGAACCCGATCTCCTCCAGGTTGCTGCAGTGGTTGAAGAAGCCGGCGCGGCACGGCTTGCACTCGCCGCACCAGATCATCTCCTCGGCCGTGACCATGTCGCCGACTTTCAGGTCGCGGACCTCGCTTCCCACCTCCTGCACCACGCCCGAGAATTCGTGCCCCGTGATGCACGGGAACTTGGTCAGGCCGGGATACATCACGTAGCCCTGGGGGTCGGTCTCGTAGAAGTGGATGTCCGACCCGCAGACCCCGCAGGCCTTGACCTTGAGCAACACGTCCTTGGGTCCGAGCTTGGGTGCCGGGACGTCCCGGATGGCAAGACTGGGCGACTTCCAGATGCTGTTGCCGGTAATGGCCTTCCCCGTTTGCTTCTCGAAATCGCTGACGACATACCCCGGTTTCGGTTCCCACTTGGCCTCGAGCATGAGCCCGCGCATACGAAACCTCCTTACCCCCTCGGGCGATGTTAACCACTTCCCCGAAATTGTGGACTGTCTCACTCCTCTCACACGAGATGCAGATGGGTCGCGAACCCATCCCTGGTGCATAATCTGGTCGGGGTAACCAAGCCCTGTCAAGGAGCTTTTGCGCGCCGTGGGACTTTGTGCTGAGGTCGTAACGTTAACAGCTCGATGCAGGTCCCCCGGGACACTGGTCCGCGAGCCGAACGGCCCCGTCGCCTTACAGTGACAATCCTTCTTCCGCACACGACAGTGCATGCCGTGGTCGCGTCCTCCTTTCCGAATGCCCCGGAAACCCATGTGGCGATGGACAAGGACCGGAATCCCGACCAATTGGTCTTGGGAACTTGCACCAGCCTGAATCCTCGGATAGGCTACGGTGCCGTTGCTCCAGACGTCCGGGCGGGGGACAGAACGTACTGGCCGGACGTTGCGCGTGAACGGGTGCGCGGGCGGCGGCCGCACATCTTCTGCGACTCCGGCAAAGGCTGCGTGGACCTGCACCGCTTCCTGGGGCGCTGCGGAAGGTGGACTTCTCCGGCTGGATGATGATCGAGCAGGACACGTCGCCGAGGCCCCCGCTCCAGACGGCGCAGGCCAACCGGCGCTACCTGAAGGAGACGTTCAGCCTCTGAATCAATGGCGAATGACCAATGAGACCGGCGGCTACCCCCCGGCGTAAAGCCGGGGGGTGCAGAGATGTCCCCGCCGGAGGTTCCAACCGCGGAGCCCAACCCCCGGGTTGATCCCGGGGGCAAGAGAGCGTCGGATTTACCCCGACGGAGCATCAACCGCGTACCCTGAAGTCCCCGGCGTTACGCCGGGGGGAAGACCAGCAACAGTTTCATCTCACAGACAGGAGGTTCCCATGCCTATTGATCCTGCGCTGAAACGCGACCTACAGACGAAAGCCGTGCAGGTCCGCAAGATGATCCTGGAGGCGGTCCACAAGGCCGGGGCGGGCCACATCGGCGGGCCGCTGTCCATGGTCGAGATCGCCCTGGCCATGTACTTCAAGTTGCTGCGCATCGATCCCAAGAATCCCGCCTGGCCCGACCGCGACCGGTACATCCTGTCCAAAGGGCATTCCTGCATCGCCCTGTATTCCATCCTAGCGCTCAAGGGTTTCTTCCCGATCGACGAGGTGTACACCTTCGACGCCATCGATTCGCGCATGCAGGGGCATCCCGACATGATCAAGACCCCGGGCATCGACATGGCGTCGGGGTCCCTGGGGACCGGGGCCAGCCCTGCCCTCGGCATGGCCCTGGCAGCCCGCCGCCTCGGCAAGGACTTCCACACGTGGCTCCATCTGGGGGACGGAGAGATCCAGGAGGGCCAGGTCTGGGAGATGGCCTTCATCGCTGACTACTACAAGGTGGACAACCTGACGGCCATCGTGGACTACAACAAGGTGCAGCAGTTCGGGTTCCCGCGGGACGAGAACCTCAAGGGCCGCTTCAACCCGATCACCCAGGTCCCGGACAAGTGGCGCGCCTTCGGCTGGAACGTCATCGAGTGCGACGGCCACGACTTCGACTCGCTGATCCCGGCCTGCGAGCAGGCCAAGGCCACCAAGGGCAAGCCGACCTGCATCGTGGCCCACACGATCAAGGGCAAAGGCGTCTCCTTCATGGAGAACGACTTCAACTGGCACGCCAAGGTGCCGAACAAGGAGGAGCTGGAGAAGTCGTTCGCCGAGCTGGACGCAACCCTGGCCAAGATCCAGTAACGCGCGACGGAGTGTGACGAACGATGGATCTGACCGGCCTGGTTGCGGCCGGTTGTGGTGAAGGCAGTCAACACACGGAGGATTCCGATGGCTCAAATGGTCGAGATGCGAACGGCGTGGGGCGAGGCCGTCCTGGAGATGACCAAGACCCACCCGAACCTCATGGTCCTGGACGGGGACGTGGGCAGCTCTACGATGGCCCAGCTGGTGGCCTATAACGCGCCCGATTTCTACATGAACATGGGGATTGCCGAACAGAACATGATGGGCGTGGCCGCCGGCATGGCCAGCGTCGGCCTGATCCCCTGGCTGAGCAGCTTCGCCTGCTTCCTGGCGAACCGCGACCTAGACCAGTTGCGGGTCACGGTGGCCCAGCCCAAGCTGAACGTCAAGCTGGCCGGCCACTACAGCGGCATCCTGGCCGGCAAGACGGGGAAGACCCACATCGACGTCGAGGACATCGCCATCATGCGGGCGCTCCCCAACATGACCGTGGTCGCGCCGGCGGACGGGGTCGAGTGCAAGCTGGCGACCCGGGCCCTGACGGACATGCCCGGCCCGGTGTACCTCCGCATCACCCGGGATGCCAGCCCGGTGATCTTCGGCGAGGACTACAAATTCATCCTGGGGAAGGTGGTCCCACTGCGCGAGGGGAAGGACCTCACCATCTTCGGGACCGGGGTGCAGACCGTGCGCGCCTTGGAGGCTGCTGACCTGCTGGCTACCGAGGGAGTGAGCGCCCACGTGGTGCACGTCCACACCCTGAAGCCGATTGACGTGGAGGGAATCGTGGCCGCGGCCAAGAAGACGGGCAGGGTGCTCACGACCGAGGAGCACAATATCTTCGGCGGGCTCGGCGGAGCGATCGCCGAGGTGCTGGGACAGCACTACCCCGTGCCCATGAAGATCCACGGGCTCCAGGATTGCTTCTTGGAATCGGGGCCCAACGACGCCCTGCTGGAGAAGTACGGCCTCACGGTGAAGCACGTCGCGGCTGCCGCCAAGGATCTGCTGAGGGCCAGCCCTGTCGCAGCCAAGAAGCCTCAGCCAAAGAAAAGGCTGCAGGCGAAGGTGAAGACCTCGGCGAAGAAGAAGCAGACCCTTCGAAAGAAGACGACCCAGCCAAGAAGGAAGGGACGTTGATCGCTGCCTGTCCCGGGGGCGACCCCGCCAGCGGACGGCCGGGGTCGCCCCTCCGATGGAAGGCCTGCTGGTTTCCGTACCCGCCCCGATCCCTCCGATTCCTTCCCGGTCCCTTGCCGGGTGAACCATCCGCCTGAGCTCGATACCCGTTTCCGGATTCCCCCCTTGCAGACGACCCCTTGCCCTGCTAGCGTGCGGAGTGGGATTTCGCAGAGGAAAGGACGGTCGTGCCTTTTGCATACTACCAGCGCCTGACGCGGGCGCAGCAGCGCGTCTATCGGCAGAGCGATGAGGTCACCGTCATCCGCCTGCCGGGGGCGAAGGACCTTCGCCCGCTGGTTGATACGCTGGCCGATCTCCTGATGAGGGAGGATCGCCTAGCGGCCCAGGCCATGGCCGACCGCCTGCTGGCGGGGATCACGGCCAGCCTGGGTGTGCCTCCGCTCCGCGCCCAAGTCCTGGCCGTTCGACCGTCGCGTCACTGGGGCGAACTGCACGGCTTGTACACTCCTGGGGAGCACGGGCGGCCTTCTCGCGTAACCGTGTGGATGCGGACGGCACAGCGCCGCCAGGTCGTCAAGTTCCGGACGTTCCTGCGGACCCTCCTCCACGAGCTGTGCCACCATCTGGATTACGAGTTGCTGCGCCTTCCCGATTCGTTTCACACCGAGGGCTTCTATAAGCGCGAGTCGAGCCTGCTCCGGCAACTCCTGGGCGAAGGCCTCGCTGGCGAGGTTTCTCGCGATGCATGAAGAGGATCGCCGCCGGCAAGAGCGTCATGTTCCTCACGGCCCTCGGCCACCC
>CAZXXV010000044.1:0-5403 GCA_964644725.1 uncultured bacterium | reverse complement strand
GCTGATGGCTCATGGTAACGGCCACGAGCTATGAGCTTGGAGTTGTGCACCCAGTGCAGTTGCCCGACAGGAGACAATCGATGAGCGACTCGACGCAGTCGCAAATGACGTCGCGCCACGTGAACCGCCTCACCCACGAGACGAGCCCGTACCTCCTGCAGCACGCACACAACCCGGTGGACTGGTACCCGTGGGGAGAGGAGGCGCTGGCCAAGGCCAAGGCGGAGAACAAGCCGATCCTCCTCAGCATCGGCTACTCGGCCTGCCACTGGTGCCACGTGATGGAGCGGGAATCGTTCGAGAGCGAGGAAATCGCCGCGTTCATGAATCGCCACTTCGTGAACATCAAGGTGGATCGCGAGGAGCGGCCGGATCTGGACGAAATCTACATGGCGGCCACGCTCGCCCTGAATCACGGCCAGGGGGGCTGGCCGATGACGGTCTTCCTGACCCCGGACCAGCAGCCGTTCTTCGCCGGGACCTACTTTCCGCCGACCGACCGGTACGGTCGTCCCGGCTTTGCCAGCCTGCTCTCCCACATCGCAGAGCTGTGGGAAAAGCAGGGGGATGATCTGCGACAGCAGGCGGCGCGGCTCACCGAGTATCTGAAAGGGCAAGGCCGACCGCTCCCCGGCAGCAACATCGGCGAGGCGGAGATTCGGGCGGCGGCGGCCGAATTGGCCGCGGCCTTCGGCAAGACTTACGGCGGCTTCGGCCCCGCGCCGAAGTTTCCGCCATCCACGGCGCTGTCGCTCCTGCTCCGGTACCATCGGCGGACCGGCGACCCCCAGGCCCTCCCCATGGTCACCAAGACGCTGGAGGCCATGGCCCAGGGGGGCATGTACGATCACATCGGCGGCGGGTTCGCCCGCTATTCCACCGACGAGCGCTGGCTGGTCCCCCACTTCGAGAAGATGCTGTACGACAATGCCCTGCTGACCAAGATCTACCTGGAGGGCTTCCAGGCAACCGGGAATCCATTCTTCACCCGGATCGCCCGCGAGACCCTGGATTACATCCTGCGGGAGATGACCGGCCCGGAGGGCGGCTTCTATTCGGCCACCGACGCCGACTCTGAAGGCGAAGAGGGGAAATTCTTCATCTGGACTCCGCAAGAGGTCGAGGCGGTCCTGGGCCCGGAGGAGGGCGGCTGGTTCTGCGCCTACTACGACATCTCCGAGGAAGGAAACTGGGAAGGGAAAAGCATCCCCAACACGCCCCGCCCGCTCACGCGGGTGGCGTCGCGCCTCTCGATCAGCGTGGAGCAGTTGCAGCACTGCATCGAGACCGGCCGGGCCAAACTGCACGAGGTCCGCCAGAGGCGGATTCCGCCAGGCCTCGATGACAAGGTGCTGACGGCGTGGAACGGCATGATGATCAGGGCCATGGCCGAGGGGTACCGCGTCCTGGGTGACCCGCAGTATCTGGCCGGCGCGACCCGGGCAGCCGATTTCCTCCTCAGCTCGCTCCGACGGCCGGATGGCAGGCTGTTCCGGACCTACCGGGCCGGCAAGGCGCACCTCACCGCCTACCTGGAAGATTACGCCTTCCTGGCCGAGGCCCTCGTGGATCTGTACGAGGCCGGGGGGGGTGCCCGGTTCCTGCGCGAGGCGGCGTGGCTGGCGGAACGGATCCTGACCGACTTCAGGGACGAGGCGGATGGAGGGTTCTATGACACGGCCAAGGACCATGAGGCGCTGATCGTCCGGCACCGGGATGGGGCCGACGGCGCCGTCCCCAGCCCCAATGCGGTGGCCGCCTCCGCGCTGGCCCGGTTGTCGTTCCACCTCGACCGGCCAGAGTTCCGCGAGGTCGCGATCCGGACCATCTCGGCCTATGGCCGCCTCATCGCGGAACACCCACGGGCCTTCTGCAAGAGCCTGGCGGTGGCCGACTTCCTCTTGGAAGGCCCGGTGGAGCTGGCCCTGATTGGAACGCCTGGCGACGATGGGTTTGAGGCCCTGCGGCGAGAGGTGAGCCGCCGGTATCTTCCCAATCGGATCGTCGCCCTTCACGATCCCTCTTCGGGGATACCCGATGATCTGCCGCTCCTTCACGGAAAGGGCCTGGTGGGCGGCAGGGCTGCGCTCTACGTTTGCCGGAACTTCGCGTGCCGGGCGCCGGTGACGGACCCGACCGCCGTGGAGCGCGTGCTGGCGGAGCGAGGCACAGATGGCGCGGAGGAGGTCCGAACCGGAATTGCCGGCAGGCGGGCCGGCCGGGCAACGCCCGAGGGAACTACCTCGCGGGCAAGACACTTCGCGGAGAAGGCGTCAGCCGACGGCTACGGGCCGCTGGGCGGGACAGGCCTCACGGTGAGCCGCATCGGCTTCGGCTGCTACCGTGTGGACGATGAGACGCCGGAGCACCGGGAGGCGCTCATCCATGCCCTCCAGGCCGGCTGCATGCTGATCGACACCTCCACCAATTACACCGATGGGGGCAGCGAGCGTCTGGTGGGATCAGTCCTGGCGGAGTTGACGCGGGACGGGCGACTGCCAAGGGACTCCGTCGTGATCGTGTCGAAGATCGGATACGTCCAGGGGCAGAACCTCACGCTTGCGCAGGAGCGCGAGGCCGCCGGGAAACCGTTCCCGGAGATGGTCAAGTACATGGAGGGCTGCTGGCACTGCCTCCACCCGGAATTCCTCCGGGACCAGTTGACGCGCTCCCTGGACCGGTTGCAACTCGAGACGCTGGACGTCTGCCTCTTGCACAACCCGGAGTATTTCCTCTCCGACGCCAAGAAACGGAGGAGCGGGCGCATCGACACGGTGCGTGAGGAGTTCTACCGGCGGCTTCGCGAGGCATTCGTGTTCCTCGAAGCGCAGGTGGCCGCGGCCCGGATCGGGTGGTACGGCATGTCATCCAATACCGCCGTCCTTCACCCCGACGATCCCGAGGCGACGTCGCTCTCGAGGATGCTGGAGGCGGCAAAGGCGGCCGCTGGTCCCGCACACCACTTCCGCGTGCTCCAGGTCCCGATGAACCTGTTCGAGTCCGGGGCGATCCTGACACCCAACACCGGCCCCGAGGGAAGGCACACGGTCCTCGCGCTGGCGGCAGATGCAGGGATCGGCGTGCTGGTCAATCGGCCCTTGAGTGCCTTTGCCGGAAACAGCTTGGTCCGGCTGACCGACTTCCACATCGAGGAGGATGACAATGATGTGGGGCCGGAGGACGCCCTCCAGCGCGTGGCCGCCCTGGAGGCGGAGTTCCGGGCCCAGATCGCCTCGCATCTTCACGCACCGCAGGGGGGGATGCCGCCTGCCGAGTGGTTCCGGTGGGCCGACCAGCTTCGCGCCCTTCCCGGCCAATTGCAGGGTTTGGATCACTGGCGACAGATCGAGGAGCAGATGATTGCCCCGATGGTGACCCAGATCGTCCACATGCTGGATCAGCGGCTGGCCGGGCCACTCCTGCAGGCGTGGCAGTCCTGGCGGGACCGCTATCTCCCAGAGCTGGAGTCGCTGCTGGAAGCCTTCCGCGTCCGGGCGGCGCGGCAGGGCCAGGCGGTGAGCGACGCGGTCGCTGCAGTGGTCGATCCATACCTGCCGCTCGCCCGGCAGGGCGAGGGTCTTTCGCGCAAGGCCCTCTGGGTCCTGGCCAGCACTCCCGGCGTGAGCTGCGTGCTCCTGGGGATGCGACACCCGGCGTACGTCGAGGATGGGATGGCCGTCCTGGGCTGGCCGCCCCTCCCGGACGTGCGCCCGATCTACGAGGCCATGCGCCAAGTGCGAGTGACCTGAGGCATGTGGGCTCCTGATTAGGAGGAACGTCTCATTAACAGGCCTGATGTCATCATCGTGGGCGGCGGCATCATTGGATGCGCCATCGCCTTCTTCCTGGCGAAGTCTGGGGTCCGTCCCCTGGTTCTGGAGCGAGGCCAGGTGGGTGGGGAGGCGTCCAGCGGGGCGGCAGGTATGCTCACGGCCCAGGCCCACACGGACGAGCCCGGACCTTTCCTGGACCTCAAGCTGGCGAGCCGCGCCCTGTATGAAGGGCTGGCGGTCGAACTCCACGACAGAACGGAGATCGACATCGAATACCGCAAGTTGGGTCATCTGGTCGCCGTCCTTACCGACGAGGAGAGCGAGGCCGTAGCGAGGCGGGTCGAGTGGCAGGCGGCAGCCGGCCTGCCGGCCGTGAGGCTGGACGCAAAAGAGGCGCGGGACATCGAGCCCGGATTGGCCCCGGACGTGCTGGGGGCGGGCTGGTTCCCCGAAGATCACCACGTGAACAACACCGCCGTCACCCAGGCGCTCGCCAGCGCCACCATGCGACTCGGCGGTCAGGTCCGCACCGACTGTGCCGTCGCAAATCTCCTCCGAGGCGGCGAGCGGGTGACGGGAGTGCGGACGATGGATGAGACCATCTCGACCGGCACCGTGATCCTCTGTGCCGGTGCCTGGATGCAGCAGTTCGAGAGGGTGGCTGGTTTCCCCCTCCCCATTGTCCCCGCCAAGGGTCAGATCGTGGTGGGCAGACTGGAGCCGCCCGCTCTCCGCCACGTTGTGTACGGCACCGAGACGTATGCGATCCCGCGGGCTACGGGCGAGCACATCATCGGGAGCACGGTCGAGTACGTCGGATATGACAAGCGGGTGACCTTCGAGGGAATTACCGGAATCCTCCGGGGGATCACGAGACTGGTGCCCGCACTCCACGAGGCGGCGATGGTTGCGAGTTGGGCGTGTCTCCGACCGGCGGCCCCGGATGGCCTGCCGCTTCTCGGACCGGTGCCCGGCCGTCCGGGCCTCGTAGTGGCCACGGGCCACTTTCGGAACGGCATCCTGCTCGCCCCCATCACGGGAAAGATCATCGCGGAGCTCCTCGTCCACGGCAAATCGTCGATCTCCCTGGAGCCGTTCCGTCCCGATCGCCCGTTTCCGCCAGGCCCGCCTCCAGGTGAGTAGCCTGGTCGGGTGGTTCGTCGGCGGCCCGGCTCGCCGCTCGACGCCTTTGGTGCCACGCCTTGCAGGCTGTTCCGGTCCGCTCTCCCGGCTGCCCACGCCTCCTTCTCGCCTTTCTTCTTGACGTCTGATACCGTTCGTGGGACATTGAAGAAAAGGTTGGCCCTTCGAAGGAGCTGACCCATGTTCACATTGTCTTCTGCTTTCAGCCTCTCCAGATTGCAGTCTGGCCCCTGCGGGCGGCCGATCCCGATTCACGCCGGTTTCATTCCCCGATCGAGACAAGAGCGATCAACCCAGGTTTCCTCATGTTGTTCCAGTAGCGCATGACACCTCGCCTCTCGCCGGCGAGAGAGAGGCATCGCTCGTCAGGACGAACCCCCGAGGTGCATCCGAGGCGCACACGCAGAAGGAGGAGCAGCCATGGCCGAGGGTATCAGTCGCCGCGACTTTTTGAATCACCTGGGTGTTACTGTCACATCCGCGTCCG
>CAZXXV010000043.1:0-13842 GCA_964644725.1 uncultured bacterium | reverse complement strand
TCTGACCCTGACCGCTTCGCGGCCAACATGGCCCCGCCACGGGGGTTAGACTCCGGGTTCCCGGTAGCGCCTGGCGCCTTGCCTCGCTATAATCTGCCGTCTCGGCGCATACACGACCTGGGGAGAATCCGGACGGATTGCCCTCTCTGGAGGCTTTCATGACCGCTTCGCCCGCCACGATCGAACTCATCGGCGAACTGAAGATGGAGGTCGCCGATCACTTCGCGCGGCGGGCCCGCCGGCTTGGATGCCGGTACGCCGATCTGCGCCTGGAGATCGTGGAGTGCCAGTTCGCCTGGGCCGAGAACGGGATCTGCAAACAGAGCGGCCGGGATGATACGCTCGCCGTCGGCATCCGGGTCATCGCCGGGGATGGCATCTCCGCGCCAGGCTACTACGGGCAGAGCCTGGGCGTGGCCGATCGCGACCGCCTTGGCCGCGTGATCCGGGACGGCCTCGCCCACGCCCACGCGCGCGCCGTCGCCAATGCCCGGGGGAAATCCGCCGCCATGGCCGCGTTCCCGGGCCTGGCCGGCGCCCTCTGGGACACCCGACTTGCCCCCGTGCCCGCCCACCAGGACATAGTACCCGCCGTATTCGAGGTGGATCCCCGCTCGGTCCCTTTGGCGGATATCGTTGGCCTCACCCGCGAGGTCGGTAGCGCCCTCAAGGCCATGGCCGCAATCACCTACAACTCGGTCGGTGCGCTCACCCAGATCAGCCGGGAGCTGTTCGTCAACACCGAGGGGGCCCTGATCGATCAGGCGTTCGCCCTGACCCAGGGGACCTGCTACATCGTCGCCCAGGAGGACTCGGTGACCCAGGAGTTGTTCGATTCCATGGGACATCAGCGGGGGTGGGAGGTCCTGTCTCGCGGCGTGGAGGATCCCCCGGGCAGCCCCATGCTCGCCTTCCCGGACTTTCGCGCCTTCGCCACGGCCCTGGCCGGCGACGCCGTGAAGCTCACCCGGGCCAAGCCGGCCCCCACGACCGATGGCGAGGTCATCGTGGTGCTGGATCCCCACTTCACGGCCCTCCTCGCTCACGAGATCATCGGCCACCCGACCGAGTTGGACCGCGCCCTGAAGATGGAGACCGGGTATGCCGGACGCTCGTGGCTGCTGCGATCGCTGGATGACACTCAGATCGGCAACCGCATTGCCTCGCCGCTGGTCACTGCGTTCTCCGACCCGGCGCTCCCCGGCTTTGGCCACTACCAGTACGATCACGAGGGGGTGCCGGCCCGGCGCGTCGTGCACATTGATCGGGGCATCTTCCAGGGTTTCATGAACAGCCGCCAGACCGCCGCCATCCTCGGCGGCGAGCCGAACGGCCATTGGAAGGCCACGGACCCCTCGCTGGTTCCCCTGATCCGGATGTCCAACACCGTCTTCGCCGGCGGGGATCGCGACCCCCGCGACATCATCAAGGATATCGACCACGGCTACTACCTCGTCGGCCACCGCACGCCCTCCATCGCGGAGTCCCGGGAGAACTTCCGGATCTCGGCGATGAAGGTCTATGAAATCAGACAGGGGGAGCTCGGCCAGCTGTTTCGCGACGGCGGGATCATGGCGGACAGCCAGGCCTTCCTGATGCAGGTGGATGCCGTGGGCACGGATTTCCGCCTGATTCCCATCCCCACCTGCGGTAAGGGACAGCCCATGCAGACAAAGCGCGTCGGCAACGGCGGGCCCACCCTGCGCAGCCGCGCTATCCTCACGGGGACGCCCGCATGATCCCCACCCGGAAACTGGCCCAGGCGGTCGCGGATGCCCTGGAGATCCTGCGCGGGCAGGAGGATCTGGTCGAGGGCGAGGTCTTCGTCGCGGTCAACACCACCCTGGTCGCCCGAGTTCATTTCACCTCCCACATCCCGTGTAACGGCGTCGAGGAGCCCAAGTCGCTCGAATCCGCCGGTCTCGGGATTCAGGCGGTCTTCCGCGGCGCCGACGGCCCGCGCATCGGGTTCGGCAGCGAGCCCAATGATCTCACCCCGGAGGGGATCCGGCGGGCGCTTGCCAAGGCGCGGCAGGCGGCCGTGGTGGATCCGGAGTTCGTGTCGCTCCCCCGCCCCACGGGCGAGCGTCGCCGCCTCCGGCGATACCACGATCCCGCCCTGCTCCGGCTCTCGGACGACGAACTGGTTGAGATGGGCTGGAAGGTGATCACGCGCGGCCTGGAGGTCTTTTCCCGCTCGCCGGACCTCGCGCGCCTGGCCGGATCGAGTGAAGCGGTCCCGCGCCTGGGCCTCATCCTGAGCGGCGACGTGACCATCCTGCAGGAGCGGATCGCCATCGCCTCCACGCACATGCCCGAGGTCCAGGCCGACGAATCCACGCTCATCCTGAGCGGCCTCACCGCCATGGTCGAGGCCGCGGACGCCAAGGGAAGCGGCTGGAGCACGGGGACTCGCCTCGCCGACTTCACGGGGGAAGCCGGCGACGAGGCGGCCGAGAACGCCATCCGGGCCATCGGGGGAGCGCGCGTCCCGAGCGGCCATTACCGGGTGATCTTCGGCAGGCAACCGGTCGCCGATCTCCTGAACAACTTGATACTTCCCTGCCTCTCTTTGGGCAGCTTCTACGCGGAGACCTCAGTTTTTCAGGGGCGAGTGGGGAAACGGGTCGCGAGCCCCCTCCTCACCCTCTACGATCACGGGACACTCCGCGGCGCGACCGCGAGCAAGGGGATCACCTGCGAGGGGCTCCCCACGGGGAAGACCCGGCTGATCCAGCGGGGGAAACTCACCGGTCTGCTGGCCAATTTCTACGAGCAGCAGCGTATCCTCAGGGACCCCCAGGCCGCCGCCAAGCTGGGCCGGGAACCCCGGGCGGTCCCGAAAGCCCTGGTGCCCCGCAACGGCTTTCGCTTCGGCGAGGGAGGCGGCCGGCGCTTCGAGGCGCCGCCCGGCATCTCGCCGACCAACATCATCGTGGAAAGCAGTCAGCCGGTCTCACGCGAAGAGTTGCTGGCGAAGGTGGGGGACGGGCTGTACGTCGGCCGCATCTGGTACACCTACCCGATCAACGGCCTTCGGGCAGGGGATTTCACCTGCACGGTGGTGGGCGACTCTTTCCTCATCAAAGACGGGCGGCTCGCATCTCCCATCCAAGCGAACGCCATCCGGATCAACGACAACATCCGGCGGGTCCTCCGTGCCATTGTCGGAATCACAGCCGACCGGCGCGAGACCACGGTGTGGGCCGCCGACGAAGTGATCCATACCCCCGAGATCGCCGTGACCGACGTCCGCGTGGACGCCATCGCGGAGCCGCAGGGGTCGAGCGTCCCCTGAGAAGAGAACGAACCCGAAATAATCCTTGACACCGGATGCATCGCCGGCTAACCTGCGCGCCAGTTGCAGGTCAACGTTCCGTTGGTTGCTTTCGAGAGAAGAACCGTAGGAGCAGAGGCCGCTCCTACGGTTTTTGCGTTTGAAGGGACCGAGCGCCCCGATGCGGGGCGTTGCAGCGAAAGAAGGAAAGGAGGTGTTGTAGATTGAGAAGCAAGGGAACCGTGAAGTGGTTCAACGATGCGAAGGGCTTCGGCTTCATCGAGCGTCCTGACGGTGAGGATGTGTTTGTGCACTATTCCGCCATTCAGGCCAACGGCTTCAAGACCCTGAACGAGGGGCAGGCCGTGGAGTTCGACGTGGTGCAGGGCCCGAAGGGCTTGCAGGCAGCGAACGTCACCAGGGCGGCCTAACAGGGCATCGCAGGAACCAAAAGGCCCCCGGGGGGAATCCCTCGGGGGCCTTTTTGCTTCTGGGAGGGAGGGGTCAGGCGGACTCGCGAAGCTTCTTGCCGCACCCGGGACAGAACACGGCGTCGGGCTGAGCCTCGTGGCCGCAGGCGGGGCAAACCTTGCCCGTCCCGCCCTTGACCTCACCCTTGGCCTCCTTTGGTTCCGGGGGCTCCGGCTCGCGCTTGTCCGAGGCCTCTTTGAATCCCTTGATCGCCTTGCCCAGGGAACTCCCGATCTCCGGCAGCCGCCCCGCCCCGAAGACCAGCAGGGCGATCACCAGGATCACCAAAAGCTCCGGCATTCCCAGTCCGAACATGGACACCCCTTTCGTCCGCCTCCGGCGGACCCCTCAATTGCTCTTCATGGTACCACTTCCGGCACGACCTCTGTCAAGGAAATAGCGGCGAGGCCTCAGGCGCTGAGCATCATCTCGCGGTACA
This sequence comes from uncultured bacterium, assembly GCA_964644725.1. Classification (GTDB taxonomy): domain Bacteria; phylum Methylomirabilota; class Methylomirabilia; order Methylomirabilales; family 2-02-FULL-66-22; genus 2-02-FULL-66-22. Next base: position 9,655 of record CAZXXV010000043.1, on the reverse strand, counting down.
TGGCGGCCGCCTTCACCACCTGCTGGACTTCCACGTACTCCGTGCAGGTGTGCGCCTGGGCGATATCCCCCGGCCCCAGGACCACGCACGGAATCCCCGTCGCTGACAGCTCTGCGGCATCCGTCCCGTAGGCAACCCCGCGCACGGGATGCTCGCCGTCAATCCGCCGGACCGCTTCCCGGGCCAGCCGGACGATGGGGGCGCCCAGAGCCACCTCCATGCTCCCTAAGCTCTGAAACGGCTCTTCGATCACCAGTTCGAGTTCCGGATCGGCAGCGCGGATCGGCGCCAGGACCGCCTCCAGTTCGCCGCGCACGGTATCCCACGTTTCTCCTGGCAGGAGCCGGCGGTCCAGCTCGATGGTGCACCGGTCGGGTACGACATTGACCTGCAGGCCCCCGTCGATTCGACCCACGCTCAGGGTCGGAGAACCCACCAGCGGATGGGTGCGCTTCCGCAGGGCGGGAATGAGTCGCTCCTCCAGTGCGCGAATCACCGTCGCCATCTTGACGATGGCATTGCAGCCTTTCTCCGGGCTAGAGCTATGGGCCGATTTCCCCACCGTGACCATCTTCCAACGCGCCGCGCCCTTGTGCGCCGCGACCACGTCCAACCCCGTAGGTTCTCCGATCACGGCACCATCGGCGCGGAACCCTGAGGCCGCGAGGAACTTCGCACCATCATGCCCCAGTTCCTCCCCCATGGTGAACGCCACCGTGATGCTCGCGCGCCGCTCCCGCACCGGAAGGATGCTCGCCAGGGCGGTGAAGGCCGCCGCCACGGACGCTTTGGTATCGCAGCTCCCGCGGCCATACAACCGGTCGCCCTCGACGCGCGGGACAAACGGGTCCACGTGGCCCGTGGACGGCGGGACCGTGTCCGTGTGGGCCTCGAACAAGAGGTGCGGACCGCCCGCCTTTGCGGGCAGCGTCGTGAGGACGTTGGGCCGTCCCGGCTGCACCTCGATCACCGTTGGCGCGAGACCCAACCCCCGAAGGCGATCGGCCAAGTAGCGCGCGATCTCGGCCTCACCCTTACCGCCCCCCATCCGTGGGTGCACGCTGGGGATCCGGACCAGATCCGAGAGCACGCTGATGACTTCCTTGCGATCAATAATGCCATTAGACATGGAACCTCCTGAAAATTAACCGCCAAGGACACCCAGCGCTGGCGCTGGGTACCCGGAACGCCAAGCCACCGAGGGGCAAATACGCTAGGAATCTGAAAGGCTGGGATGCCCGAACCCTTCTCGCTTCCTCGCCTCCAAATCTCCTCGCCTCATCGGCGGTCCAACCGCGATACCCGGAATTAGGCGTGAAGGGCAGTGGGTGCGATGGAGGCAGCCGTTGGAACGATGCAAGTTTTCCAACGGACAGCGCAGGCTCAACAGCGGCACGCCAATAAAAACCTGAGGGGTCGCACCTGGTCGGGAGGGTTCCTGATTCCCGGTTGTCAGTTGTCGGTTGTCCGTTTTCAATTGGCTAGATGAGGTGCTGTCCCCCATCAACTCTCAGGACCTCGCCGGTGATGAAGTCGTTCTCGACAAGGTACACGACCGCCCGAGCGATGTCCTCGGGAAAACCAAGGCGCTCCAGGGGGACGCGGCGGACGGCCCCTTCCCGCTCCTCCGGTGTGGTCCCCTCAGGCAGGAGAACCGTACCCGGGGCAATGGCATTCACCTGGACATGGGGCGCCAGGGCCTTGGCCAGCCCCCTGGTCAGGGCGATCAGGCCTGCCTTGGACACCGAGTAGGGGATGTACTCGGCCCAGACCTTTTGCCCGGCGATGTCGGCCAGGTTGACGATCTTCCCCTGACCTTGGCGAAGCATGATCGCCCCGATCTTGCGGCACAGCAGGAACGGCCCCTTCAGGTTCACGTCCAGGAAACGGTCCCAGTCCTCTTCGGTCAATTCCTCGAAGGGCGTCCGGTAGAAAATGGCGGCGTTGTTCACCAGGATCTCGATCCGACCGAAGGCCTGCAGCGCCGTCTCGACGATGCGGTCCACATCCGCCGCGACCGACACATCGCCCTGCACTGCGACGGGCTTTCCCCCCGCCCTCTTGATCAGGGCCAGGACCTCTTGCGCCTCGCGTTCCGAGCCGCGGTAGTGAAGGACCACCTCGGCGCCCCGCTCGGCCAGCGTCAGGGCGATACTTCGCCCTACGCGTTTGGCCCCGCCCGTCACCAGGGCAACCTTCCCCTCGATGTCCATAGAACTCCAAAAGAAAGGCTCACGTCATCCGCAGATTACGCAGATTCACACAGATTATTTTCGGAACTCTTTCCGGATTGAAATCTGCGAAATCTGTCGCGCCATAGGCGGACCCGCCCGGATCGCAAGTGATACGACCTGGCAAGACCCGCCACGGGCGGGCGTAATCTGTGGATAAGTTCAGTCTCGGTCCGCGGTTTCGTGAGGCCCTGTATCACTGACCGCCCTGCATCAACTCCTTGAGCGACTGCCGCTTGAACCCGGCCGGCGGCTGGAACTCCGCCAGAGGCACCGCGCGACTTTCGGCCTTCACCACCTCCACGACCGTTTCCCCGCCCGCGCGGCGGTCCACACTGCGCACCGGATACCCCTCGCTGGCAAGCTTCCAGGCAGGATCGTACGGATCCGCCCCCGCCCGCCGCGCCCGGTCGCGACCGCATCCCGGCAGGGTCTCCATGGTCTTGGCCATCTCTTGAGCGAAGCGTTCCAGTTTCCTGGGGTCAATCTCCTGCCACGCCGTGATGGCTTTGCTCACCCACAACTCTTCCGTGAACTTCCCGTCTTCGAAGATGTCGTACCTGGCCGCCTGGTATCCGGCGATCCGCGCCGTCTGTCCCGTGGGCCGGCTCTCGACCTTCGGCTCGCGGCAGGCCTCAGCCGGTGGAGTGCCCCCAGGTGGCGCCCCGCCCGGCATTTGCTGCCGCATCATCTGCTCCATCATCTGCCGCTGCTCGGGGGGCATCTCCTTCAGGGCCTCCTGCATTTGTTTCATGGCCTCGGCCATCTGGCCCCCCATGGCCTGCATGGCACCCTGCATTGACTCGGCATATTCTCGCACCGTCCCCGTCGCCACCGTCCGTTGCTCGTAGTCCACGCTGGTGATGGTCTGGGCCTCCAGATCCATGATCCATGCGGCCGTCGGCTTCCCGGTCCGATCCAGCGACATGGTCTTTATCCGATTGGCGCTCATGGTCAACACCTGGCGATCCTGATCCCCGCCCCCGGGAGGTGCCCCGGCTCGAGAACGCACCACCTCCTCGATCACCCAGCCTGCATTCGCCTCTACGGATGGGAGGAGCCCTAAGAGGATCAGACATATCAAGCTCCGCATAACCGGCCTCATTCGATCATACCCCTTTCGTGTTCCTGGCATCGCGTCACTGGGCCGCTGGTTGAAGACTGGACAGAAGGATGGGGCCCGTCAGGACTGGGCGCTCGTGCGGACCCGCTCCAACGCCTCCGCGATCGCGCGGCGGGTCAGCCCCCTCACCAGTTCGAGGCACTCTTCAGCCGACCCGGCTACGGGCAGGGCGCTCCGTGCCGTCAGGTCCCCCGCTTCCTGCAGGACGGCGTCCTCCAGGATCTTTCCGGACAGGAATCGCTCCGCCTCCAGGGCCCGCACCGGGGTCGGGGTCACACCACACAGGGTCAGGCGCGCGCCGCAGCAGGTGGTTAGATCCTGCTCCAGGACGAGGAATGCCCCGACCCCGGCGACGGCAGAGTCCGACCGTTCCCGGGTGACCGCCCGGAGGTAGGCGCCATTGGACCGCGGCGGGGGGGCCGGGAAACGCAGATCCACCACGAACTCCCCCGGTTGCAGGACGATCCTCCCTGCGCTCGCGAGCAACGCCTCGACCGCCAGTTCTGACCAGCCGTAGGGGCCGAAGATAGCGGCGGAGGCCCGCAGGCAGATGAGCGGAGGCGCCATCTCCGCGGCGGAGGTCGCGTGGCCCAGATTCCCCCCGAGGGTGGCGCTGTCCGAGAGCTCACCCGGGCCGATGGGGACGGATCCATCGGCCAGCATCGGGTACAGATGGTGGATGGGCGGGAATTCCAGGATGGTCTTGAACGGGACGGCCGCGCCGATCCGGAGGCCGTTCCGTTCGTCGTAGTCAAGGCGGTTGAGTTCGGGGATCCGTTTCAAGTCGAGGACCATGCACAGCGTGCGCTGTCCCTCGGTCACCTCGGTGATGAGATCCGTGCCGTCGGCCAGCGGACGGGCCTGGTCGCCCGCCGCCAGGAGCAGCGCGGCCGCCTCATCCAGCGTCTCTGGTGAGAAATGCTCGACGTCCGTCATGCCAGGTCCGATCGTTCCGTCGCGGATGGCGGGAGGAAGTTTTCATACCACGTTTCGATGAAGAGCGCCAGCAGCGCCGTGCGCTCCCGGAGGCTCGGCACTTCCAGGAACTCCTCCGGGCTGTGATTCCGGCTGCCCACAGGACCCAGGCCGTCCAGGGTCGGGATGTGCTGGGCCGTTCGGTTGCCGTCCGAGCCGCCGCCGGTGGCCACCCCCGTGATTTCCATTCCCAGGTGCGCCCCCGCCTGCTGGAGAAGCGCCAGCATCCGGCGCGTTCCCTCACCGGCCTGCCATGGAGGTGTGGAGATCTCTCCGCTGAGCTTTCCCGTCGCCCCGGAGATCGTGGACCGCCGGGCGATCTCTTGCAAGGCCCGCGTGATCCGGTCTTCCTCCTCCAGGCTCCAGATGCGCAGGTCCACGTCGGCGCAGGCATAGTCCGGGACCACGTTGGATCGTTCGCCCCCGCGGATCACGCCGACGTTCACCGTGGTGCCCCGGTCCAGATCGTTCAGGGCCTGCATGGCGCAGACCTTGTGTGCTAGCTCCCAGATGGCGTTGATCCCCAGTTCGGGCTGGGACCCGGCGTGGGCCTGCCGCCCAAAGACCTCCATCCGGAAGTGGCCCACGCCCTTCCTCGCGATCACGCATTCCCCGCTCGGCCGGGCCGGCTCCATAACGATGGCCGCATCATGTCGCAGGGCCAGATCGTTGATGATCGGGCGGGACGAGGGCGACCCGACCTCCTCGTCGGAGTTGACGAGGACGGTCACGTGCGTCCCGCGGAAGGCAGGCGAGTTGGTATCGGCCAGGGCCCGCAAGGCGAAGAGGAGGACCGTCAGGCCGCCTTTCATGTCCAGCACCCCCGGCCCCGTGGCGCGGTTCCCTTCGATGCAAAACGGCCTGGACTTGGCGGTGCCGGCAGGATACACGGTGTCCATGTGCCCCACACAGAGGAGCCGTTTCGACCCACGCGTCGCCTGGTGGGAAGCCACGAGGTGGTCACCGTACACCGATTGTGGGATCCGCTCGACGGAGAAGCCGAGGCCCTCGTACGCCTTGGCCAGCAAGTCGCCCACCCGGTTCACGTCTGCCCGGTCGTGGGTCCCGCTGTCCTGGTTCACCAGGGCTTCGAGGAAGGCGAACGCCTCACGTTCGCGCGCCTGAAGCCATGCCATGATTGCCTGAGCTCGTGGTGTCATGGTGGCCCGTCGTGCTTCCCCCGTCCCAGGCATGTCCTGGATGGGTGAGTGTGTTGGTGGAAGGTGATGTCAACGCGCGGCGCCGGCGGGCGCACCGGCGCCGACGGTCGTAAGGGAAAAGTATACTTTCAGGTTCTCGACCTCCAGAAGCCGTCCGGCCACTCCGTCTTCCCCTCAAGGATGCCCGCAGATCGGCGTAGGCTAGCACGACCCAACGGGAGCGTCAACGACGCCGATCCCTGCCACAGCCCCCATCCTCCGCCCGGCCACGACCATGCGCGATGGGGCAGGCCAGGTCTCGTTGACACTCGCCGGTCACCGCCCTATACTCCCGCGACCAGTCCACCCACAAGGAGGAAATAGCCATGAATCGACTTGGAATATTAGCACTCGGACTGCTGATCGGTGGATGCGCGACCTTGCCGTACTCCAGTCCCCAGGCCACGGCCGAGCTGAAGAACACCAAGGGCGATGTGGTGGGAGTTGCTGCTTTCTGGGAGGATGAGGGTAGTGTCCGCGTCTTCGCAGACGTCCGGGGCATCGCCCCAGCGCAGCATGGGATTCACCTGCATGCGGTGGGAAAGTGTGAGCCGCCGGATTTCACCAGCGCCGCCAGCCACTTCAATCCCGAGGGGAAGAAGCATGGCCTGCTGAGCCCGCAGGGTCCCCACGCCGGTGATCTGCCGAACCTGGATGTCGCGGCGGACGGGACGGGGCAGCTCAACTACCTCGTACGCGGCGTGACGCTCGGCTCCGGCCCTGGCTCCCTCTTCGACGCCGACGGGACCGCGGTCGTGATCCACGCGGGCCCCGACGACTATAAGACCGATCCGGCTGGCAACTCCGGTGCTCGCATCGCCTGCGGCGTCATCCAGAAGGTACCCCAGGCCGCCGGGAAACCGTCATAAGACAATCCATTCGTCCCGGCCACACAGAGCCAAAGGCCCGGAGTGTTCCTCGGGGCCTTTCGCATTCCGGGTCGATCCGCGAACGACTGGAACCGTGGCAGGAACATTTCCTCAGGGGGTCCCGGAGAACCGGGACAGATAGCTCGCGAGCGTCACCCCCTCGCGCTCGCGAAAGGTCACGGCGATCCTGAGTTGCTCGAGATACTGCTCCAGCGTCCTGCCCCCCAGCGAGATGTTCCTCGAGGTGAAGAACCGCCGCACGTCCTCTTCCAGCGCCGGTGTGGCGAGCGCCGTGATCCCCTCGCACATTCGCCGGAGGCCACCCAGGGGGTACTGGCGTTCCATGGATTCCCACTGCTCCCTGACGAACTGCCAGGCGAGGTCCCGGGCATGGACGCTCATCAAGAGGCTTCGCACCAGATACGGCGCATCCTGGGTGCGCACCTCGCCGCTCAGCGTGAGCTGGAGCGTCCGCCCGATGAGCCCGGCATCACGGAACCCGGCGAGGGAGTACAGATACCGCTGCTCCTCCTGGGGCGTCCGCGCCGCCTTGAACTTTCCCAGAAACTCAGCGTACTCCGCCGCACCGCCGCCATGGGCCAGGATGGCGATCAGAGCGGCCAGGACATCCGGATCCACGGATGACGGATCCTGGCCATACGCGACGTAGAGGTCCTGTGCCCGCGCCTGGACCGCCGGGTCGTTCCCCAGCGTCTTCATCGCCCGCAAGAGTTCGCCACGGAGCTGGCGGACGAGTTCGCCCTCCCCCGCTGAGGGGGCAAAGCCGAGCCGTGCCACCACCCCGCCCAGCCGGTCTCGCACCAGGGCCTCCATCCGGGATCGATCGCTCGGCTCGATGACCCGGTCCAGATGCGCGAACGATGCGAGGAGCGCGGTCCAGACGTTTCGGTCGGCCTCCTTCCGGAACCGTGCCGTGAGATCCAGGTACTCGCCGACAGGGAAAAGCCCGGCCAGCGTCGAGGCCCACGCGTCATTGATCAGGTTGAACCGCTCGACGGGCGTCAAGACCTCGAGGGGCGAAGCGGCCAGCCTCTCCAGCAGGTCCGGGGCGTACCGCACCCGGTAGAACCCATGGCCGCCCTCGTTCGCCACGACCCAGTCGGGCCGGCCCGACAGCTCCACGCCCTGCTCGGCCGAGGACAGGAGCAGCCGCATGCTCCTGACGTCGCCGTTCACGCGCACCCTGAAGTTGACCGGCACCTGCCAGAACTCTGAGTCCTCCGACCCGGTTGCGAGATACCTGAAACGCCGCTGAGAGAAACGGAGCCTCCTGCCCGAATCGTCGGTCCTGACGGTCACCAGCGGATAGCCGGGACGGAAAATCCACCCGTCCATGATCGCCGGAATGCTCTCACCGGAGGCCTGGCCGAGGGACCGCCACAGGTCGGAGGTCTCGGCGTTCCCGAACTGATGGCCGGCGAGATACCGCCGGACTCCATCCCGGAAGACAGAGGGGCCAAGGTATTGCTCGACCATGCGCAGGACCGCCCCACCCTTCTCGTAGGTGAGGACGTCGAACATGGCATCCGCGTCCTTGGGGGCCACGACCTCAAACTCGATGGGCCGGCTCGAGGCGAGCCCGTCCACCAAGAGGGCCGCGGCCCGGGACACGCCGAAGGTGACCCAGCGCTCCCAGGCCGGCTTCCAGGCGTCCACTGCCAGCATTTCCATGAACGTGGCGAAGGCCTCGTTGAGCCACAGGCCGTTCCACCACGCCATGGTCACCAGGTCGCCGAACCACATGTGGGCGATCTCGTGGGCGACCACGTCGGCCACGCGTGTGAGCTCCGCATGGGTGGCGGCCCCCTCGTCCACCAGGAGTGCGGTCTCGCGAAACGTGATGGCCCCCAGGTTCTCCATGGCCCCGAAGGCGAAGTCGGGGATGGCGATCAGGTCCAGCTTGTCCCCGGGATACGGCATCCCGTAGTAGTCCTGGAAGAAGCGGAGCGAGAACGCCGCGATCTCCTGGGCGAACCTGGCCAGGTGCGTCTTGCCCGGCACGCACCAGATCCGGATCGGCGTGCCATCCACGCTGATTGCCTCGGTCGCCTCCAGCCTCCCCACGATCCAGGCGACCAGGTAGGTGGACATCCTGATGGTTGGCGCGAAACGCACAGCGTTCTTTCCGGTGCCAGGGACGCGATCCTCGCTGATGATCCGCGTATTCGAGATCGCCGTCAGGCCTTCCTCGATGACGAGCGTCATCTGGAAGACGGCCTTGAATGCCGGCTCGTCCCAGCACGGGAACGCCCGGCGCGCGTCCGTGGCCTCGAACTGCGTGACCGCCAGCAGGGTTTCTCCGGTTGTCTCGCCTCCTTTCGACAAGCCAGGCGACTGGGTGAGTTTCACCGTGCTCCGGTAGAACCCGCGGAGCTTGTCGTTCAGGACGCCAGCGAAAGACAGCGAGAGCCGCCACGATCCGGGACTGAGCGTCTGCGGAAAGACGAGGCGAGCCCGCTCGGCCCCTTCCTCCAGCGTCGCCGTCCCGCCGAGGATCGCGCCGCGGCCGTCCTGGATGGTGACCTCGCGCAGCGCGAGGTCGGCCGCGTTGAGCACGATCTCGCTCACCGGCTCCTGCACGGTCACCTCGATCGTCTCGGCACCGGTGAAGCTCCCCGCCTGAAGGTCGGGCTCGATCCGGATCTCGTATTGGCTCGGCACCACGCTCCGTGGCAGTCTGTGGGCGTTCATCTCCACCTCGTGCAGTGCGAATGGCGAAGAAGAAGCTCAGCGTTTCAGCGTGCGCATGAAGGCCTCCACCTCGGACCGCCGGGGGAACGAGGTCTGAGCCCCGCGCTTCGTGCAGGTGAGTGCCGCGGCCGCGGTGGCCAGGGGGAGGGCCTCTTCCCAGGTACCCCCGGCCGCCAGCCCCACGACCAGGGCCCCGTTGAAGGCATCCCCCGCCCCCGTCGTGTCCACCGCCTCCACGGGGAAGGCCGGGAAGTGAAGGGCCGACGTCCCGTCGCAGAAGAGCACGCCTTGCGTTCCGAGGGTGACGATCACCCGTCTCACCCCGCGGGCCAGCAGGTGCTGGGCCGCCCGGGTCGCCGTCTCCGGCCCCTTCACGACGACGCCCGTCAAGGTCTCCGCTTCGACGGCATTCGGGGTCAGGCAATCCACCAGGGTGAGCAGCGTGTCGGGCAGTTGCTGCGCCGGGGCCGGGTTGAGGATCGTGAGGATCCCGCGCTCCCGGCCGGTGGCGAGGGCCCACTGAACGGTGGGGACGGGGATCTCGAG
>CAZXXV010000042.1:0-13985 GCA_964644725.1 uncultured bacterium | reverse complement strand
CTACCTGCCCATCAACTCAGTCTCGCTCGCCGAACTCGGGGTCGCTCATGATGGTGGCGGGGTTGAGGACCCAGGCGTCCCCGTGGCTGGTGGAGAAGAACTGTTGCGTTTATAGTAGCTCACTTCGTTCCCTGTCGCCCTGAAAACATCTGCCCATTCCGTCTACGCCCCCTCTGCCCGTGGGGAGACAAACCGGACAGCGCGGGTTTCAACGCCGCCCGTTCGAGGCACGGAGGGCAGGCGACAGCCCCAGACCGGCTCAGGCCGAGTTGGTACGTGAACCCGCCGCAGAGGGAACAGCGCGCCGGCTCTCCCGTGTTCTCCACCGGGTCCCATACCAGCGGGATCTCCGCCCCGTGAGTCTTGCTCGCGAGCCTCCCCCGGAAAACCAGCTTCGGCTGGTATAAGCGAAGGACACTCAGCAGAGACACCTGGACTTCCAGCCGGTACTTGCTGCGAAGTTCGGCGAGACGTCCCTCTTGTTCCATCTGAATTGCCCATGCCTTCGACTCGAGGCGGGGCCGACCCGGGTCATCCGCGGCCAACGCATTCTGCTCCTCCCGGAGCTCCCTGAGCAGCTCGGCGTAGTACGCGGCCGCCCGTCCGCTCTCTCGCTCCAGTCGCCACTCAAGATGTCGGCGCCGGCTTCCAAGAGTGGACAGGATCCGCCGCTCCAGCTCGGCGTGGGCGATGCCGTAGGTCTGCACCACCGGCAGCTCCCCCTTCGTGGGCAGGGGCTCCCAGGGCTCCGGGGAGAGGCCGTATCGCTCGATGGCCTCGTCCAGCCGCCGGAGGATACGGCCGTCCGTCAGATTCACCCCGACCTCTACCAGTTCTTCCTCCCGGCTGTCGCACAGATACCGGACGCGGAAGAGAAAGAGGCCCAATGGACAAAACCACGGCCTCCCATCGCCGGGGGTCCAGGCGGAGTCCACGAAGCGATACGACCGCGCCAGCCGTTCCGCGACCCCCTGGGGACTGCCGGGAGCAACGCTTAGGAACGCCCGGGCCACCCGACCCGACGCAGTGGCACGCGCGATGATCCGCTCCAGGGTCGGACTGGCAATGGTGACCAGCTCGGACTCCGGGTCATCCTCCAACGCCTCCGGGTCGAAGGCCAGATGGCGGGTCTCGGGCTCAGCCGTCGGCCCCTCTGACCAGAGGACCGTGTAGAGGCCATCGGCCAGCTTCTCTGCGGCCCCTCCCAGGCCCTCGACCGCGGCAATGGTAAAGGCTTCGATCCCGCCCCGCACCTTCATTGTGTGACCTTGGCCGCCAGCGCGTCCCCGAAGATCCGATCCTCCACCGCCTTGACCTCCAGGTACGACCGCTTCGCCTGGAGGAGCTGGTCCCCCAGCCGGTCCATCTTCAGGCGAAAGTCGTCCCGGTCTTCAGCGGACAGCCAGAGGTCGGTTACCAGCTCCTCGAAATCCTGGTCCGCCGTAAGCTCCCCCAGGATCATGTCAATTTCCCCGATGACCAGCTCGAACATGTTGATCTTTGTGTCCAGCATGGCCAAGAGGCTTTCCTCGATGGTTCCGGGAGCGACCAGGTTGAAGACGTGCACGTCCCGGGTTTGTCCCACCCGGGAGAGGCGGCCGATGCGTTGCTCAATCCGCATGGGGTTCCACGGCAAATCGTAGTTCACGAGCCCGTTGGCGAATTGAAGATTGCGGCCCTCTCCGCCCGCCTCGGTGGAGAGCAGGATCCGGCAGGGCCCCTCGAAGGCCCGCACCGCCGCCTCCTTCTCCTGGCGGCGCAACCCACCGTGATAGACGGCACACCGCTCCCCCGCCTGTTCCAGGAGGCGGGCCAGATGATCCTGGGTGGCCCGGTAGCGGGTGAAGATCAGCAGCTTCTCAGGCCATGCAGCGAGCAGACCGAGGAGGGCCTGGCTCTTGCCCTCGTCGGTAATGCGCAGGGCCTCAGCCAGGAAATGGTCTAGGCCGTTCCGCACCGGCGCTGTCCACTGCTCCCGCGCCAGGAGCCGCTCCAGGGTGGGGACGGCCGCCCGGGGACTCGAACCCAACTCCATCTGGAGGGTCTGGACTACCATCCGGCTGATCCCCGACCCCTGCCGGTACTGCTCCCGCAGAAAGTCAGAGAGGCCCGCATAGAGCGCCTGCTCGCCGGGACTCGGCGCAACGAGCAGGGTGCGGGCCACCCGCCGGGTCAGGGCCAGCGGGGTGGTCGCCCTTCGGTTGCGCACCATGACCTCGGAAAGCTGGCGCCGCAGCCCCTCAGGGTCCTTGGGCTGCCGCTTGTCCCCCCGGGCCACGTGCGTCCGGCGAAATCCTCGCAGGGTCTTGAGCTGCCCTGGTTGCAGGAGTGTCACCAGGTTGAACAGTTCCTCGAGGTTGTTCTGCACCGGCGTCGCGGTAAGTAGCAGGATGAAATTCTTCTTCAGCCGGTTGACGAACTGCCAGAGCACGGTGTTCGCATTCCGCAGGTGGTGCGCCTCGTCCACGATCACCAGGTCGTAGGAAATCTTGAGAAGCGCCTCGGCGTGCTCAGGCCGCTTCGCCGTATGAAACGACGCTACCACGCGCTCGAACCGCTCCCAGGCGCCCGGGCCCTCCAGCCGGAACCGTTCGGCGTCGTGAGTGACGAAGTCGAGGCAGAATTTCCGGCGCAGCTCCTCCTCCCACTGGGTGACCAGCCCCGGGGGCACAAGAACCAGGACTCGCCGGACCAGCTTGCGCCGATGCAGCTCCGCAAGGATGATCCCGGCCTCGATAGTCTTTCCGAGCCCTACCTCGTCGGCGAGCAGGGCGCGGCCTCGCATCCGGTTCAGGACTGTCTTGACGGCGGCAAGCTGGTGTTCGTACAGGATCACGTCCCGCAGCAAGGGGAGGGAAATCAACTCCTCAAATCCGGGAGACAGGGCGATCGCATGGGCCCAACGGTGGAGCCGGTAGGCCTCCAGAGGGGCGTACAGCCCGTCTTCCAGGTCCCGCAGGATCTCGCTGTCGGTGGGATCCAGGTTCACGGGAACTCCGCCGATTTCTCTCGGGGATAGGCCCACAATGGGAGCCCAATCGACCTGGCTCGCAAGGCGGACCTTCAGGGTCAGGGGGTCGTTTGTTTCGATCGCCAGCGTCAGCCTGCCCATCGTTCGGGGGATGGAGAAGAGGTCCGAAAGGCCCGGGGCCTCCAGCACCCCAGTCTTATCCCACACGCCAGTGACCGACCGCCCCTCGTCATCCCTCAAGACGACGGGGATGGCCTCGGTCCCACGGCCACCCGGGTGCGGGATCTCTCCATCCAGGTGGAGGCACCCGGACTCCCAGGTCTCCCGGGAGATAGGAAGCTCAAACCGATCGCCGACGCGAAGCACCAGACTCTCCCCTCGCTCTGGTCCGGACGAACGCATTACTCACCATTCTCATCCCATACCTGGTGCATCGACGCATCCCTTTCGACTGCTCCCACCTCCTCGCCCCTCTGGAAGCAGGTGGCCGTGCCGGGGACCAGCCGCCCCTTATCCTGACCGAGGTGGTGTAGCTCGCAGGCTTGGCCAATGATCAGGGTGCTCCGAATGTCGGTCCGCCTGGGCGCTCACGCCTGCTCACCCCTGACGATCAGATTTCCTAGGCCCTCAGAGGCCGGCTCATGCTTATACCCTGCCTGGTCCAGAACAGCCTCTGCTTCCTTCTGAATGAGCGCCAGGTACTCCCTGCTATTCATTCCCTGCGCTCTCTCGGATTCCTCTTCGCGTATCCGCTGCAGCCATTTCAGGAACTCGTGCCCGTCCTTGATCATGCCAAAATCACCTCACAGAGGGTCTTGCACCCCTGGGTCCCCGAGCGGTCGAACTCGCACGCCTGGCCGATGACGATCGGCCCCGAGCCGATGATCAGGATGCTTCTAATATCCGTCCGCTTTGGCACTCAGAACCCCTCGCCCTCGATAAGCTTCATCACCATCTTGGACTGCCCGGCACTCCGCTCGATATCGATCTCAAGCATGGGGCGCATACGCTTGCAAGAAGCCTTCCAGTCTTCTGAACGTCAGCGGTTTCTTTCGCATCCGCGCCAGCACCTTCAGATCTTCTTCATCCTCCAGCCGCTCTAACGTCTCCCGATGCTCATCCGGTTCCGGGGTCTCCGGCCTCGGTCTTTCATCCTTCAGAATGAGTCCGGGATCTTTTCGCGTAGACTTCAAAAGAACGCCTCCGCGATTTCTGGATAATGGCCGCCTAACTCGGGATGATTATGAAAGCCCACTACGACGCCCCCTCCCTCCTTCGTGCAGAGTGGAGAACAGGGATCCCGTCGACAATAGGGTATTCTTCTCGGCATCTTTCGCAGACCACAGTTCCTGTTATGCAGTCTCCATCCTTCTCCTCCACCACCTCGTGCAAGACAATCGTCCCTAAACAGTTTGGGCAACTCCCGACTTCAAGAAACCATCTCTTTAGGGCCATTTCAGAGTCCCACCGCTGCTGTAATATCGCCTGGAAGCCTACTCAAAGGGATCAACTGAGCTCCCCGCGGGAATCCTGCTGATGTGCCCGTACAAAGAGGGGCCCAAGTGTAGATCCGGTGTCCATGATAGAGAGAGTCCGAAAGTGCTGTATTCAGCGACTCCCTGTCGGCGGCATCACCGGAGGTGAGAACACAGTGCCACACATGGCTGAAATAGCCCCTGTTCATAGCATTCGCAGCTCTCTGGATGGATTCTCTTAGCCTCTCACGAACGTTTCCTTTTACGCTGAGGCCGACGACATGAATATCGCCGACCGATATTGCAATATCGACATTCTCCATCTGCCGCTTCTTCGGTGTCCGCGCCACAACAACCTTTGATCCATCGGATCTCGTTCGGCCGTTGAAGAGAGCTGCGACTGGATGCTTTACTATGTGTTCGAAGAGACTCCCACGCGTCGAGGTCTGTCCCTGGCGAAGGCCACTCAGGTGTCTGGAGATTGGCCCGGCCAAGAGTTTCACTAGGGCAATCACCTCATCTCGGGTGAATGTTCCCTCTTTCTTTTCCGCAAACAGAGGATTAAGTTGCAAGAGCTTCACCATCAGTTCTTCCTGGCGTTTCGGCAGATACGCGTCAAAGAAATAGAGACGGGAGGCCACCCAAATCATGTAGACAGCCTGCTCGAACTCTCCAGCTGCCAGGACCTCTTGGACCGAGATTCCTGGATGAACCGCCGCAATGGCTTTGTTAACCATTGCCAGACTCTTTTTGAAAATGTCCTCTGCTGCAGAACTCATTTCTTTCGCACAATAACAGCGGACTCGTAGAGAGTTGAGCTATTCGTTTGACCCCGCCTGACTGTCGACTGGGTAATGCTTGCTCCAACGCGTTTCGTTCGGATGCACTGCACTCCCTCTAACTCGAGGCCAACTTGCTGAGCGATGTCTCCAATGATTAGGTCGGTCTTGATCTCGTGCCCTTGAATAATCGAGTTACCTATCACAATAACACCGACACCCCCCCTGATTAAGGCATGCTTCAGAGTTCTCAAGAAGCGGCAGCAGTCGTTGAAGTAGGATGTGACATAGTTCGCCCAACCCGGGCCGCCGCAGGCTCCTTTTTCTCTGCGGGTTTCACGCAATTCTTCGAGGGCACGGGACAACGCCGGATGCTCAAAACTTAGATACAGCGGCTCACTGTCTCGGACGGTTTGCCAGTACTTGCCGAAATTGGCCTCCTCAAGCCGCCTCAGATCCTTAGGCGAAGATATCAAGGAAAGCCAGAACAGTTGTGGTCTCGTGTTGCGCACATAGTGGTAGTTGTTCATGTATGGAGGGGATGTAACCATCAAATCGATGGAGCCGGCCGGCAAAAGTGATCCCGATTCCATGAAGTCCAGGTTGTAGATCTGCCCGTCCCCCACACTGCCGAGGCGAGCGATCTCTTCCTTCACCCAGCGAATATCTACGATCATTTGGTGTAGCTTGGCGAGGATCGTCGAATGTACGTCTGCATCTTCAATGAGCGGTTTACCCGCCCCGGGCCGGGAACCTAGGCTGGGCTCATAAGTGTAGTTCGAGAAGCTTACCATCACTGAGCCGAAAGCGACTCGGAATATGTCGGCAATATCAGGATCTGGAATGCTGTTCAGGAATCCGAAGAATGCCAGGACCTGCTCCTCTACATGGGGACTGAAGAAGGGAATTCGACTTCTAAAGTCCGCGGGCTTGTGCGTTCCGACGGGGCAAGCGCGCTTGACCGATGCTTTTTGATACTCTTGACAGCAGGCCTCCAACTTTGCCAGGTTGATTTTGGGGGAGTTCAATTTCACCTTAGAGGCTAGAGCTGCGTACGGGTTG
Organism: uncultured bacterium; assembly: GCA_964644725.1. GTDB lineage: Bacteria > Methylomirabilota > Methylomirabilia > Methylomirabilales > 2-02-FULL-66-22 > 2-02-FULL-66-22. The sequence goes on along the minus strand of CAZXXV010000042.1, from coordinate 7,698 downwards.
ATTTCGAACCCAACAGTATTAAAGCCACTCAGAAGAGCGCGAACAAGCGTGGTTCCGACGCCCGCAAAGGGGTCGAGAACGTACGGCCTGGAGGCGCGCCTCTTGTGCTTCAGGAAGGTGTCGAAACAGCCCTCGACAAACTGCGAGGAAAATCCGGCTATCCATGGCACCCAGCGATGAACAGGCTGAGCCTTGTTGTCCGCAAAAGCAGGATCTCGAAATCCATTTCTGTTTCCCCCCTGCAAGCCAAGGTCAAGATCCAGCTGCCCCTTGGGGTGAGTCTGGGGGCGTAACGGCCTGTAGGTGGTAGCACGTTCCGAGACCCTACCCTCGGTCGGAATAATTTGTCGATAAACGCTCGACCCACTTGATGGGTTTCGAGCCATCTGACTCCCCTTGACCATGATCAAACAGGAGCGCGGATGCCCCTCAGGTTCAAGCCCGTCTCTGAGCAGCATCGCGGACTTGCTTCGATCGGTTCTTTGTAAAATCGATAGCTTGTCCTTTCACAGGGGAATAGGCAAGTGAATGCGCCGTCAGGTTCAGGGGGATCGCCTGCCCTACAAAGTCGGGCTTGACCTCCTGTTCATCGGCCCAACTCAGCCAGATGGATCTCCCGATCTGGCGCCTTACCGATCCTCCTGGAGTCGTATCCGTGGTGCGCTCCCGGCCGGGCGCCGCTCCCGTTCCATCATCTCGACGAATCGCCGGAACAGGTAGCTCGCATCGTGGGGGCCGGGCGAGGCCTCGGGGTGGTACTGCACCGAGAAGAGGGGGAGGCGCCGGTGCATCAGCCCCTCGCAGGTGTTGTCATTGAGGTTCACGTGGGTCAGGACGATGTCCTCGGGGTCGCCGAGTACCTGGCCCCTCGGATCCGACCTAAACGAGTCCATATCCACGGCGAACCCGTGATTCTGGGAGGTGATCTCGACTTTCCCCGTCGTGAGATCCTTGACCGGATGGTTGGCGCCGTGGTGGCCGAACTTCAGCTTATAGGTCCTGCCTCCGAGGGCCAGCCCGATGATCTGGTGTCCCAGGCAGATGCCGAAGATCGGCTTCTTCCCGATCAGCTCGCGGACGGCCTCGATGAGATACGGCACACCCTCCGGATCGCCGGGCCCGTTGGAGAGGAAGATGCCGTCGGGATTCACGCCCAGTGCCTGCTCTGCCGTCGTCGAGGCCGGGACGACCGTCACCTCGCAGCCGGAACTCACCAGCTGCCGCAGGATGTTCCACTTGATTCCGCAGTCAAAGGCGACAACCTTGTAGAGCCTAGAGCCGAGAGCCGCGAGCCGAGAACCGAAAAGGCTGAGTTGCGCTTTCTCCGTCTCCTCCCTAGGCTCTCGACTCTCGGCTCTCGGCTCTGAGTACCCCTTCGGCCACTCCCAGACGCCCCGGCTCCAGCTAAATGGCGCCTCGCAGCAGACCTCCTTGACCAGGTCGCGTCCGATCAAGCCCGGCGACGCCTTGGCCTTGGTCACCAGGCTCTTCGGATCGTCGTCGATCGTCGAGATGACCCCCTCCTGGGCGCCGTTGTCGCGGATGTGCCGGGTGAGCGCCCGTGTGTCAATCCCCTGGATGCCGACGATGCCGTAGTCCCGGAGGTAGTCTTCCAGCGATTTCCGCGCGCGCCAGTTGCTGGGCAGGACGCTCCCCTCCTTGATGACAAAGCCCTCGACGAAGGGGCGATGCGATTCGACATCCTCGGGATTGACTCCGTAGTTTCCAATGAGCGGATAGGTCATCGTGACGATCTGCCCCTTGTAGGACGGATCGGTCAGGATCTCCTGATACCCGCTCATGCAGGTATTGAAAACAACCTCGCCGGCGGCCTCCCCCTCCGCCCCGTAGGAGGTCCCCTCGAATACCGTGCCGTCGGCCAGGGCCAACATGGCCTTCTTCATTCTGCTGTTCCCCTCAGAGTGTGTGAGAATACCAGTGAATCAGTGCCAAGCGCATTTTTCACCCACGGAAAATCAAAAGGTTACAGCGACGCTCTCGGCCCAGCGACGATTTCTTCACACACTCTCACCGCAAGAACCGCGTCATCCCTCGAGCTGCCACACCACCTTGCCCCCCACGATGGTGGCCAGCACCTCTCCCCGCAGCTTCCAACCGTCAAAGGGGGAGTTTCGGCTCTTGGAGGCGAATTTCCTCAGGTCCACGACCCATTCCCGGGTCGGGTCCACGATCGTCACGTCGGCGTCGGCCCCCACCGACAATGTGCCCTTGGACAGATTGAAGATCCGGGCCGGATCACAGGTGAGGCGAGCAATGAGCTCGTTCAGGGTCAGCACCTCCTCCTCCACCAGCACCGTCATGCCCAGGCCGAAGGCCGTCTCCAACCCGATGATCCCGTTGGCGGCGTAGTCGAACTCGACCTCCTTCTCCTGGATCGCGTGGGGCGCGTGGTCCGTGGCGATGGCGTCGATCGTCCCATCTCTGAGCGCCGCCTTGACGGCCTCGACGTGGCGGGTGGAGCGGAGCGGCGGGCTCATCTTGGTGTTGGTGCTGAAGCTGCGCACCGCCTCGTCGGTAATGGCAAAATGGTGAGGCGTCGCCTCGCAGGTCACGTGCAGTCCCTTCGCCTTGGCCTCGCGAATCAGGTGGATCGCCTCGGCCGTGCTGACATGCGCCACGTGGTAGTGGCTGCCCGTCAACTCCGCCAGAAGAATATCGCGGGCCACGATGATCGCCTCGGATGCGGCCGGAATCCCCCGGATGCCCAGTTCCGTGCTCACCAGGCCCTCATGCATGGACCCCTTACCGGTCATGTGCATGTCCTCGGCGTGCTGGATCACCGGGATCCCGAACATGCTGGCGTACTCCAGGGCCCGGCGCATGATCTCGGCGTTCATCACCGGCATGCCATCGTCGGAGATGGCCACGCACCCGGCGCCGACCAGCTCGCCGATCTCCGCCAGCTCCTCTCCCTTCTGCCCCTTGGTGATGGCCCCCACGGGGAAGACGTTGACCGCGCCCTCTTTCCGGGCCCGGTCCAGGACGAACTCCGTCACCGACTGGTTGTCGTTGACCGGGCTGGTATTGGGCATGGCGCATACCGACGTGAAGCCGCCGCGGGCAGCCGCGCGCGTCCCGGTGGCGATCGTCTCCACGTCCTCGCGCCCCGGCTCCCGCAGGTGGACGTGCAGGTCCACGAATCCCGGGCAGACGATCTTCCCGCGCGCATCGAGCACGCGATCGGGCGGCGGGGCGCCGCGGGCCGTGCGCTGGGCGCCCAGCGCGGCGATGCGCCCGTCCTCGATCAGCACATCCACCACGTCATCCACATTGTTCGCTGGATCTATGACCCGCCCGCCTTCGATCAGGATTCTCATGCTCGCTCCGCTCGCTGTTCAAGGTTCCAGGTTCGAGGTTCGCGGACGTTGAACGTTGCACCTTGAACTTTGCACATCGCACCGTTCAGTTGTTGGTCGCCGCCTGGCCGCCGGCCAGCAGGTACAAGAGCGCCATGCGGATAGCCAGGCCGTTCTCCACCTGATTCAGGATCAGGGAGTAGGGTCCGTCGGCCACCTCGGGCGCGATTTCCACGCCGCGGTTGATGGGGCCCGGGTGCATGATCAGGACATCCCGTTTCGCCGCCTTGAGCCGGTCCAGATTCAGGCCGAACAGCTTCGAGTATTCCCGCAGCGTCGGGAACAGGCCTGCCGCTTGCCGCTCCAACTGGACCCGCAGCATCATGATGATATCCACATCGGCGATGGCCGGTTCGATCCGGCCGAAGACCTCGACCCCCAACTGCTCCAGGTATCGGGGCAACATGGTCGCCGGGCCGGAGACCCGGACCTGCATCCCCATCTTCTGCATGCCAAAGATGTTGGAGCGGGCCACCCGGCTGTGCAGGATGTCCCCCACGATGGCTGCCTTCAACCCGGCAAGCGTCCCGCGCCTCTCCCGGATCGTGAACAGGTCCAGCAGGGCCTGGGTCGGGTGCTCGTGTGCCCCATCACCCGCATTGATGACCGACGCCTTGATCAGGCCGGCCAGGATCTGGGGTGCCCCGGCCGCCGGGTGCCGGATGACCACGACGTCCGGATGCATCGCCTGCAAGGTCAGACCCGTGTCCTTCAGGCTCTCGCCCTTGACCACGCTGCTGCTCGACGTGGAGACGTTGATGACGTCGGCGCTCATCCACTTGCCCGCGATCTCGAAGGAGGTCCGGGTGCGCGTGCTGGGTTCGTAGAACAGGTTAATGATCGTCTTGCCACGAAGCGTGGGCACCTTCTTGATGTCCCGGGAGGCGATCTCCTTCATGGAGACCGCCGTGTCCAGGATCAGGTTGATCTCGTCCACCGAGAGATCCCGGATCCCCAACAGGTCCTTGCGCTTCCATCCTATTGCCATCGCCCACCTCCGGCTCGGGCCACCCGATGGGCCCGGAACACCCGTGGTCCAGCGTTCACGCCTCTGCCTAGCGCTCGTTCGCGCAGCATGGCGTCGGCAAATCTCTTCATCCGGGCGATCGCCTCTTCGACCGAGACAACCGATCCTTCCCCGTCGAACACCTCAGGGAAATGGACGGAGTAGCACTCCAGACATTTCCCCATGACGACGACATAGTGATCCAAAGCGGAGACACGATGTCCATTCCCCCGTAGCCCATCCAGAGCCCTGGATGCCCGATCCCGGATCTCACCCACTACGACCGGCCACGTGCTCGGAGCGCTCCGCATCCTCTTCCGACACACCAGGATGGCATCATAGGATATTGATTGGCACTGGTGGATGTGGACGGACAGCGGCATTTCCGAGTGCACCGGGTATGCCGCCGCGACAAAAAAGCCGGCGTCCAGCACAGCCTTGAGAACGTTGACCCATGCCTCAAATGCCTTATGGTGGAAAGTGAAGACCAGCAGCCCGTCATCCTTGAGGACGCGCCCGCATTCCGAAAACACCCTCCGCAGGCCCTCCTCGTAGAAGGACCCATCTTTGCCTTGCTTCGGATTCTTGACGATCTCTCGGGCCTTCTGGACCAGAACGGGCTCAAACTCGGGGTACGACCCCCTCAGCGCCTGCCTTTGCCACACATAGAAGAAATCCGAGAGTTCGGCGTACTGGACATTGTCCGAGTAGGGAGGATCCGTGACGACCGCATCAACCGACTTGTCGGGGATCGGAAGCTTTTCGCTACTCCCGCAAAGAAGCCATGTGTTCTTCGACCCGTTGGCCAATTCCGCGAAATTTTCCGCCAGATCCGCCTGTACTCTCTCGCCGGGCAAGGACACCGTCCGAACGGTTCGACCCTCTCGGACTTCCCGCTCTCGGGGGAGCAGACAGAATTCCTTGGCGCGGCGCAACCGGGACGAGTACAGGTGGGTGAATGTCCCGGACTGGGCCCCCACCCCCCAGAAGTTGTTCTCCAGCATCTCGTACGGGAAGACGAAGGCATGATGGGAGAAGATGTGACGAACGGCGCCCGGCCGCCTCGCGTTCCCGCCCTTATATGTGCACAACACGTTGTTGAACTCGAGACACGCCGAGAGCAGCGTCACGAAGGCTTCCCTGACGCCCTGGTCAGGAAGCCGCAGGATCTCCTTTAGAAGCGTGCCTGCACACAAGAGCTGGCGCGGATTGAACAGGTCACGCCATTTCACATAGTCGTGCGCCAGCAGATCCCCCGTCTTCCAGCCATCCGGGATCGCTTGGTCCGGAATGGGCAGCGAGTCGTCCGCCTTCAAGAAATGATCCCTGGCCACCTGGTAGGCATGAATGTCCGCTGCATCCGCTTTCTTGAAACCTTCTCCGTGTGTCGGGCAGACATAGCGAACCGCGAACATTTCATATTGATCGGGTTGATCGGGCACATCCGGGGTGGTCGCGCCTCGCGGCACGCGCTGCACGTGGGAGCATTCGGGGCACGCGTATCGTCCGTTATCGGCCACTCCCCCCTTGAGATCTACGCGATGCCCGCACGCGGAACACTTGGCGGCCTCGCACGCCCTCGTCTCGAACACGCCCCGGCAATGCGGGCAGACGACGGTCTTGACGTCGCCGTCCGTTCTCAGCACGAACGACTCGTGGAGCCTGACGGCGCCGCTGCACCGCTCGCACTTGGCCGTGCGCACCCAGAGGACGAATGCGGCGTAGCCCTGCTCGGCGCACTTCGGACATTGCGTGGTGTAATGGGACAGCAGGAGGGTGGAGACCTTCTTCTGGAGCGTCAGGAAGCCATCCTCGAGACGCTCCAGATCGGGCAGGGTGATGGAGGAACGGACCGTCCACCAGGCGACGGGGTTGTAGTCGACGCCGATGACCCTGCAGCCGAGCCGCAGGGCCTCGTGGACCGTCGTTCCTCCGCCCATGAACGGGTCGAGGACGACGCGATCGGGAAAGCGCGCCCCCTCGTAGTACCGCCGCCAGACGTCCTCGCCCGCAGGGGAAAACGTCCCCAGCAGGATCGTCCGAAAGACTGAGCCGAGCCGACGCGCCCACCACTTGTGCAGATAGGCGCTCGGCCGGTAGAGGTGCTTGTTGTAGCTCTCGACCTTCGAAAGCTCGTGCAACGGCGCAAGCGGGATCCCCGCCTCGATGGCAGAAGATCCCGCTCCCGCCCCGCGCTTCTCCGGATCGCCCTTGTCCCCGGTGCTTTCCATCGCGCACCTAATCCGCGGTCACGGCCTCTCGCTCATCCTCCCGGGGTGAAGGCTCTGTCTTCAAGGACACCGGGCGGGCATGAGACGTTCCGATGCCCACGGGCCCCGCCCGGAGAACCTCCGGAGGGCAGCCCGCCTCGAACTTCTTGAAGTTGTCCACGAAACGGAACGCCAGTTGGCGGTACCGCTGCTTGTATTGCTCTTTGTTCGACCAGGCCTCGGCCGGATTGAGCACGCTGGGCGGAATCCCTTCGCAGCTCTTGGGAACCTGGAACCCGAAGATCGGGTCAGGGGCGTATTCCACCCCCAGCAGCTTTCCGCTCAACGCCGCCTTCAGGAGGCCGCGCGTGTACGCGATGCTGATCCGCTCGCCCACGCCGTACGGCCCGCCGATCCAACCGGTATTGACGAGCCAGCAGTTGACCCCGTACCGCAGGATCTTCCGCTTCAGCAGGTCGGCATACACGGACGGGTGATGAACCATGAACGGCGCGCCGAAGCACGTGCTGAAGGTAATCTCCGGCTCTTTCCCCAGGCCGACCTCTGTTCCGGCGATCTTCGAGGTGTACCCGGAGATGAACTGGTACAGTGCCTGGTCCGGCGTCAGCTTCGCAATCGGCGGCATCACGCCCGAGGCGTCGCACGTCAACAGGATGATGTTCCTGGGATGACCACCCATCTTCTCCGGCACGGCGTGGTCGATGCACTCCAGCAGATAGGACGCCCGAGTATTCTCGGTGAGGCTCTCGTCATCCAGGTCGATGTGGTGGGTGGTCGGATCTCATCGACCAGGTGGTGATGAAGCATGTGCCAGTTGAGGGTAGGGCCCCCCTCGATCATCAGCTTCTTCACCCCGTGCTCCTCGAAAAGCAGCCGCATCAGGAGGGTGAGAGAGACATGGTCTCTCCCGGAGACCAGCACCGTGACACCCTTTTTCCGGAGAGCATCGACCCGATCCGCCGGTGCCTTTTCTGCCACGGCGACGATGGTCGGGGCATCCGGCGAGAGAACATTGGCATCAGGGGGGATGTCGGCCATGCTCGATGGAATGACCCGGATCGGGCTCTTTCCCTTGATGTGCCGG
>CAZXXV010000041.1:12244-14007 GCA_964644725.1 uncultured bacterium | reverse complement strand
TCAGAAGCGAAGACCGGTGGATTGTACAGCAAACCAGGGCTGGATGGAAACCACAGGCTCGTCTCGATAGAGAGCAACTTTTCAGGCCCGACCAAAGCGTATCGGCCCCGCCGCCGAAACACGCAGAGCCGGCACCGTGAGGCACCGGCCCTGCGGAAGAGGCGCAACGCCACGAATTGCCGTGCCGCGGGTTATCCCGCGATCTTCTTGACGGCCGCGATGATCTTCTCCTCGCTGGGGGTGACGAACTTCTCCAGCTTGGGCGCGAAAGGCGTGGGGGTGTGCATGGAGGTCACCCGCTGGATCGGCGCATCCAAGAGATCAAAGCCCTTCTCGGCGACTACCGCCGCCACCTCCGACGCAAAGCTACACTGCGGCGTGGCCTCGCACACCACCACCAGCTTGTTGGTCTTCCCTACCGAGTTGAGGATCGTCTCCTCGTCCAGTGGAGAGAGGGTCCGCGGGTCCACCACCTCGCACTGGATGCCGTCGGCCGCCAGCCGGTCGGCTGCCGCCAAGGAGAAGTGTACCATGCGGGAAGTGGCCACGATGGTCACATCCGACCCTTCGCGCTTCACGTCCGCCTTGCCCAGGGGGATGGTGTAGTCCTCCTCGGGGATCTCGCTTGTGGTTGTGTAGAGCAGCTTGTGCTCGATGAAGAAGACGGGGTTGTCGTCCCGGATGGCGGCCTTCAGCAGGCCCTTGCAATCGTATGCGGTGGAGGGCATCACCACCTTGAGGCCCGGCACGTGGACGAACCAGGCCTCCAGGCTCTGAGCGTGTTGCGCCGCCGAGGACCGGCCGGTCCCACCCTGCGTGCGGATGACCACCGGGACCTTGGCCTTGCCGCCGAACATGTACTTGACCTTCGCCGTCTGGTTCACGATCTGATCCATGGCGATGCCGGCGAAGTCGATGTACATGATCTCGGCCACCGGGCGCATCCCCAGCAGGGCCGAGCCCAACGCGCACCCGATGATCGCCGCCTCGGAGATCGGCGTGTTCCGCACCCGCTCTTTGCCGAATTCCTGCAAAAGGCCCTGGGTGGTCTTGTAACTGCCTCCGAACTCGGCGATATCCTCGCCCAGCAGATAGACACGCTCGTCCCGGCGCATCTCCTCGCGCAGCGCCTCGATGACGGCCTCGCGGTACGTAATCTTGCGCATCAGACCCTCCTAAGCGAATTCCCAATGACCAATGACCGTTCGGCTGAGCTCACGACGAAGCCAAATCCCAATGGGATCTCAGGTCACAGAAGTGATACCCCCAGCTGCCGCCAGATTCTCATGGGCGGAAAGGAGGGCATACATGGGTACCATGGTCAGCCGAGACGTTCCGTTCGATATCAAGGAGCGCACGTTCCTGTTCGGGGTCCGGATCATCAAACTCGTGGGAAAACTCCCCCGCACCGTGGCGGGCATCGAGGTTGGGGGGCAGCTCATTCGCGCAGGCACCTCCGTCGGCTCGAACATGGAAGAGGCCGATGGAGCGGTCTCCAAGAAGGACTTCGTCAATCATGTGAAGATCGCCCGGAAAGAGGCGCGGGAGTCGCGGTATTGGCTGGCCATGATAGACGCGGCCGGCCTCCTCCACGACCCCGAGGTCCAAGCACTTTCCCAAGAAGCGATTGAGTTGGTGCGCATCCTGAGCGGCATTATCACCAGTGCCACGAGAACCTGATTTGGTCATTGGTCATTGCTTTTCGATCGTTGGTAATTGGTCATTGGCTCATTGGTCATTGATTGTCGGTCATTGGTCATTGG
>CAZXXV010000041.1:0-12144 GCA_964644725.1 uncultured bacterium | reverse complement strand
CTCTCACGGGCAAATTGCACGGCCGCCTCCATCTCTTTCTTAATGGCGGCGTCGATGGCGTCTAGCTCCGTCGCGGCGATCTTGCCCTCACCGATCACTCGCTGCCGGAAGAGAAGGATCGGGTCCCGCTTTTTCCACTCTTCTACTTCCTCTTTCGTCCGATAGGGCTGCGGGTCCCCCACGAAGTGCCCGAAGAAGCGGTAGGTGCGGGCCTCCAGCAGGATCGGCCCCTGGCCGGCGCGGGCCTGGTTGATGGCCTCGCCCGCCTTCTGATACACGTCGAAGACGTCCATCCCGTCCATGCTCACACCGGGGATATTGAAGGCGGCTGCACGGTCGGAGACGTACTTAACCTTCTGATGCGTCGCCCGCGGGGTGGACTCGGCGTACTGGTTGTTCTCGCAGATGAATACCACGGGGAGGCCCCATACCGCCGCCAGGTTCACTCCCTCGTAGAATGCGCCGGTATTGCTTGCGCCATCCCCGAAGAAGGCCACCGTGACACGGTCGCTGCCCTTCATCTTCAGCGCCAGGCCTGCACCGGTCGCGATGGGCACGCCGCCTCCCACGATCCCGTTGGCGCCCAGCATGCCTAGGTCGAGGTCGGCAATGTGCATCGAGCCGCCCTTGCCGTGGCAGTAGCCCGTCTTCTTGCCGTGCAGCTCGGCCATCATCATGTCGAGCCGGGCCCCCTTCGCCACGGCGTGGCCGTGCCCCCGGTGGGTGCTGGTGATCATGTCCTGGGGCGTCAGGTGGGCCATGACCCCCGCGGCCACCGCCTCCTCGCCGACGTAGACGTGGAGGAAGCCGGGGATCTGCCCCTTCAGGAACAGATCCGCCGCCGTCTCCTCGAAATTCCGGACGGTGACCATCTTACGATACAGATCAAGCAGCAGTGGTTTGTCCAGCGGTTTCATTTGTCACCTCACGAAAGCAAATAGAGACAATTGCGTCGTCACGGCAGGCGGGTAATCAGCGATCATCACCATTCGCCTATGTTGATCCCGCCACGGGGTGCCCGCTCCTCTAAAGAAACACCTCACCCTGGCTCGCACAGGGTCTGGCGCATCTTATGGACGGTCCACCCTGGGTGTCAAGGATTCCTCCGGGGAGGTCAGGTGTGGCTGACGTTTCCGGAACCCGCGCGAGTCTTCGATTCCCTCAACAGGCCTTGCGGCTTATGTCCGCAGGCGGGGATCCAGACGTACTTCACGTCCCTGGCCGAGCTCGTCACGAGCCTCCTGGAGGCCCAGCAGCGCGGGCAGCTCGCCGCGCCCCTCCAGTTCTGCACAAAGCGCGAGCTTCTCATCCTCCACGAGGGGGGTGCCTGCCGTTCGCGCCGGGCGGGGCGCACCTCCTCTTCCAGCTCGTGAACGCGCGGTACGACCGCGGGAGCCTCATCCTGGCATCCAACAAGCCCCTCCGGGAGTAGGGGCAGGTCTTCGGGGACGAAGTGATTACGAGCGCGCCCCTCGACTGGCTCCTCCACCACGCCGTCGTCGTCAACATCCGTGGGGCTCCGTACCGGCTCTGCGATCGGTTGGCCAACCTCGGGGCCCGCCCCCGCGCCGCCGGACCCACGTGGTCATCCGCAAGGAGCAGGCTAGGCCGAAGGGTCGCCAGCACCTCAACGGCACCGATGGTTTCTGGGGCTACGGCAAGCACTGGCTCGACCACTACCGGAGCGTGCCGAAAAGTTTTTCCACCCTTACTTGGAGGGAAATCTCATTCCGTTTCAATCATCGGACAGAGGACCTTTCCCCCGGCCCCTTGATTCTCAGGCTCTTGCAGCGCATGCCCACGACTGTTCTTGCCTAAAAATTTTTACGGCTTGAGGGGCATTGCCTCGATTTCTAAGAATACGTTGTACCGCCCCTCCTTTCGTGGGTTCCTATTTGTGAGCAGCCTGTTCGGTTAGTAGCTTCCACAGGACATCCCGCCAGACTGGCGTCCAAAGGGTACTGCCGCGCCCCTGCTCTACCTCCCTTTTGCGCTTTTCCAGTCGTACCGCCATTGTATGATCTATGTCGTCAGTCTCGATCTCATACACCGTGAGGTATTTTCCGCGCCCGTCGCGGAACTCCTTCGCCTCATAGCGTCTGGCGGCCGTGAATCCAGGCGTATCCAGCACATCAGGCAGGTGGACGTTGGTGTACCAGTCGTTGAACTCCTTCTCGCGTGAAGCATCGACGCAGTTGGTTTCGACCAGATTGACCCATCGTGTCACGTGTGGATTGTGTTCCCGAGCAGGAACAAGTTCAGCTATCAGCTTCCACAAGACATCTTTCCAGATAATCGTCAGAGCGGTAATGCCGCGCCCCTGCCCTACCTCTTCCCTGCGCCTCTCAATCCGTACCGCCATTGTCCGGTCGATGTCGTCGGTCTCAATGTCATACATCGTAAGATACGCTCCCCGCCCGTCACGGAACTCTCTTGCCTCATAGCGCCTTCCGGCGAGAAATCCCGGCGTTTTTAAAATATCATCCAGGTGAATGTTATCGTACCAGTCGGAGAACTCTTTCTGCCGAGCAGGATCACAAAACCCTTCGATTGTATTGAGCCATTTTGCCATGGTGTCTCCCTCTTCTCAGGTCGGGTACTCCTGCTTGCGCATTGATTGGGCTTACACGCATTCCTAACGGAAATCAGAGGGCTTGGCCAAGATGCTACAGCAGTACACCTCCGTCGGAATAGATCGTCTGTCCGGTCATGTAGCTTGACGCGTCGGACGCGAGAAGGAGAGCAATGCCGCTGATCTCTTCAGCCTCAGCGAACCGCTTGAGGGGAAGCTTGGACTCGTACTCTTCCCGCTTCTTTGGGTCCGTCCACAGCTCTTTGTTGAACTGGGTCCTGACCGGCCCGGGGCCGATGCCGTTCACGCGAATATTGTGAGGCAGCAACTCGACGGCCAAAACCTTCGTCAACATTGCAACCCCGGCCTTGGCAACGGTGTAGGCTCCGGTAGTTGCGAAGGGCTTCTTGGCACCGACTGACGTCACGTTGATGATGGTGCCCTTCTTCTTCGCGATCATGATTTTCGCAGCCGCTTTCGAGCAGAGGAAGTAGCCTTTGAGGTCGACGTCATGGATGAAGTCCCACTCCTCCTCACTTGTATCCATGAGTACCTTTCGCACATTGACGGCAGCGTTGTTGACCAGGATGTCGAGGGTGCCGAGCTCGGTGACCACCCTGTCTATCATGCTGTCCACATCGCGTGCCCTGCTGATGTCAGCTTGGATCGCCACAGACCGTCGCCCCAGGTCGCGAATCTCTTGCGCGGTCTTTTCCGCATCTGGAAGATGACGAGAGCATACGGCAACGTCTGCCCCCGCCTGGGCGAAGGTCAGCGCCATGGCCCAGCCCATTCCGCGCGTGCCCCCCGTCACTAAGGCTACCTTACCCTTTAGAGAGAAGTTAGGCGACTTCATCTCCCTGCTCCTTTCGACGTAAGCTCCCTGATTCCAGTGTCCGATGACGAATCGTAATTACCGGGCAATCAGTTTTTGCCACTTTGCGAGGCCGGCAGCTCCGCTTTCCCGATTTCGTATAAGTCGATAGTACAAGAACGCCGTTGCAGGAGAGGCATCCCGAAGAACACCTCTCGAAGCAACAGCTTCAGGCTGATTAGGGTGGCAAAGGCTCCGGCAAGGATTTGTCGCAGGCGGTGTTGATCCGCCATAGCTTGTCCTTCCGTCCCTTTTCCGCGGGGATGTTTCCCCTTAGAACCGGCCGAACCCCACAAATCGCTCGAGGAGGGCTACGGCTCCAGTGGTGAGTAAGATGAGGATGACGGAAATAGCCGCGATCGTCGGGTCACTTGTGAACTCGATGTAGTTGTAGATCTGCACGGGGAGGGTAGAGAGCCTCGGACCGGTGAGGAAGATGGAAATCACCAGCTCGTCAAAGGAGACGATGAAGGCGAAGATTGCCCCTGCCATGACCCCGGGCTTGACAAGGGGCAGGGTCACGCTTCGGAACACGGCGACTGGAGAGGCTCCAAGGCTGGCTGCCGCCTCTTCGAGGACTCGGGGGAATCCCTGTAACGTGGCCGAGACCGTTCGGATGACGTAGGGGAGCGTTACGACCAAGTGGGCGAAGAACAGGCTCCAGAAAGTATAGATCAGACGTGTGCGGCTGAAGAAGATGAGGAAGCCAATCCCGAGGACGACCCCAGGCAGCACCATCGGTGACATGAACAAGGTCCGCAGGACGTCTTTGCCAGCGAATCGATAACGGACCAGGGCGAAGGAAGCCATCGTCCCGATAGTGATCGAGGCCACCGTAACTGTCACGGCTAGGCGTGCGCTGAGTGCGAGAGCGTCGGTCAGTTCCCGAAGAGAAAAGAAGTTGGCGTACCATCGAAGCGAGAAGCCGCGGGGAGGAAAGACGAGGTATGCGGCTTCGCTGAAGGACACAGGAATGACGATGAGGATGGGTGCCAAGAGGTAGAGATAAACGAGCCCCTGGAAAATCAGCATCCCGGTGAATGGAAGCCGCCACCGCATCAGCCCGAGCTCCTCGCCGCGCTACGCCGCCCCGCCCATGCCCCGCTCTTCGAGCACCCTCCCCTGCAGCCATGTCAAGAGAAGGACGACCAGCAGCAGGAGGATTGATACCGCACCGCCGAAGGGCCAGTTGAACAGGCTGAGCGCCTGGTCGTAGATGAAGATGCTCATGACCTGTGTCGTCGCCCCGCCCACCAGCCGAGGGGTCGCGAAGGCGCTGATGGTCAGCACGAACACCAAAAGGGAGCCTGCAGCCACCCCAGGCAGAGATAAGGGCAGCACTATCCGGCGAAAAGTCTTTATGGGCCCTGCCCCCAGACTCTGGGAGACCTCCTCGAGGTGTGGGTCGATCCCCTGGATCACCGGCATGACCGAGAGGACCATGAACGGCAGTAAAACTTCCGCGAGGGCGATCACCACCCCCTGGGGCTTGAAGAGGAGCTGAAGCGGCCGATCTACGATGCCGAGGCCGAGGAGAAGCTTGTTGATGGGACCGCTGGAGGCCAGGAGGATCATCCACCCGTAAGAGCGGACAACCACGCTGGTCATGAGGGGGATGAGCAGCACGGTGATACCGATCCCACGAATCCGACGCGACTGCGTTCTCGCCAGCGAGTAGGCGAGGGGATACCCGAGGACGAGGCACACCGCCGTGACCCAGAGGCCCAGCACAATCGTGTTCCAGAGGACACCGAGGTGAAACCAGTCAAACAGGAACCGAATGTAGTTCTGGAGGACCCAGGCCGGGATCATTTCCCCGCCCGGGCGTGCGATGTAGAAGCTGAAGCGGGCGAGGATGCTCACGGGGAAGACAAAGAAGGCGAGGAGCACCGAGAGGATGGGGATGAGAAGGAGTATGGCGACCCAGCGCCTTTGCTTCACGCTCCGATCCCCCTCTCCGTGTCGCCCTGGAAGGCCCCTGCCTCCGGTGGCCAGGCTACCCGCACCCGGTCTCCCTCTGAGATCCGGCGTCCTTGACGAGCAAAGCCTCCCTGCTCGTATATAAGCAAGGAATACCCCCTGTCGAGGGCGACGTGATACTGGGTGACCGGCCCGAGGTAGGTGACCGTTTGAACGGTGCCCGTAACGACGTTGAACCCTGGCGGGACAGACTCGTCGCCGGAAAGGATCGCAAGATTCTCGGGGCGGATGGCCACTGTGCCGTACGTACCAGGACGGAAGTCGGGCCGGGCCGGGAGACGGAAGGCTGGGCCGGCCTGGGCGGCGAAGACGGCTGAAGAATCCTCAACCGCCGTGATCTCCCCATGGAAGAAGTTGCACTCTCCGATGAAGGCCGCCACGAATGCGGAAGCCGGAGTCTGGTAGATCTCTTCAGGCGTGCCAATCTGCTCGATCCGCCCGGCGTTCATGACGACCACCCGGTCGGCCATGCTCAGCGCCTCCTCCTGGTCGTGCGTCACGAAGATCGTGGCAATCCGCAGGGAGCGTTGGAGCTGGCGGAGTTCTCGCCGCATCTCTTGCCGAAGGCGGGCGTCGAGATTGGAGAGGGGCTCGTCGAACAGGAGGACTGACGGGCGGATAACGACAGCTCGGGCAACAGCGACGCGTTGCTGCTGCCCTCCTGAGAGTTGGCCCGGGTACCGGTCGTCCAACCCCTCGAGATGCACAAGCTGGAGGACGGACCGGACCCGCTCGACAATTTCAGGACGAGGTACCTTCCGCATCCGAAGGCCATAAGCCACGTTCTCAAGAACCGTCATGTGAGGGAACAGGGCATAGCTCTGGAAGACAATGCCCACATCCCGCTTGTACGGCGGCCTATCCGTTGCGACCTTGCCCTGGATGACCACCTCGCCCGCGTCGGGGCGCTCGAACCCCGCCACGATCCGGAGTGTGGTCGTCTTCCCGCATCCCGAGGGCCCGAGGAGGGCAACAAATTCCCCCTGCTCGACCTTAAGATTGAAGTTGTCAACGGCGAGCGTCCGCCCGAAGGTCTTGCGTACGTTCTGGAGGATGACATGACTCATGATGGCTAAACGGCACTCCTGAGGCAAGGGATGGCGCCCCGCAGCTAACGGGCGGGCGATGTTTTGCCTTGGAATCAAGCGTCCGCCGCGCCCCTCCACGGGGCGCGGCGGACATCGGAATCGCCTACTTGATCTCGCGGTTCCAGCGGTCCACCCACTGGTCTCGGTGCTTGGTAAACTCGTTCCAGTCGATGACCACCAACCGCTTCAGGACATCCCCGTACGGCACGAACTGGGCGACGTCCGCCGACAGTTGCACGTTCTTGTTGACCGGCGCGAGGAAGATCGACGCAGCATTGGCCGCCTGGGCCGCCTCGCCGATGGTGAAATTCACATATTTCTCGGCCAGGGCCTTGTGCTTGGTCCCCTTGGCGATGCCCATCGCGCCCGTGGCAAAGACCGATCCCTCCTTGGGAATGGCCATCCCGATGGGCGCGCCAGCCTTCACCTGAGTTGCGATCCGATCGTTTGACCACGGCTGCATCCAGCCCTCGCCCTGATTCATCAGCTGTGCGGTCTGATCATGCGAGGTGGGGAAGGTCAGGATGTTTGGGCGGAGGGACTTGAGCCGTGCGAATGCCGTGTCGGCGTCGAAGACCCCCTTGCCGAAGGCGTGACCGAGGATGGCAATGAAGTAGGCGCCCGTGATCTGGGAGATGTAGGGCACCAGCACCTTCCCCTTGTACTCGGGCTTCCACAGGTCGGCCCACGACGTGGGCTTCTCCTTCACGTACTGCGTGTTGTATCCCAGGAACACGCTCACAGTGTACACCGCGACGTGCTGGCGCGTGCTGTCCATCGCGAAATCGTGGAGGTCCCGCAGATTGGGGATCCGCTCGGGATCCAAGGTCTCCAGCAGCCCCTCCTTCGCCCCGATCAGCGCGATGGGGGTGTCGAACATGAAGACGTCGATCTGCGGATTGTCCTTCTGGGCCCGGAGCTTGGCCAGATTCTCGACGCTCAGGCCGGTCACGACGCGCACGCGGACGTTGTGCTGTTTCTCGAAGGGCTGGATGACGTTTGCCCGCCAGGCCTTCTCCAGGGTGCCGCCGAAGACGGTCGTCACCAACTCCTCCGGCTCGCCAGCGGACACCGGTATCGGGCCACCGGTCACCGCGACGAGCCCGAGCACTGCGACCCACAACAGCAGGAACCGCACCGGTTGAATTGCCGCTTGTTTCATCATCGTCTTGTCCTCCATTCTGATGTCCGCCGAGCCAGCCGCTCGGACTTAGGAGCCGAGGACCCGCCGGGTGGCACGCACCAGCAGGTCCACGCCGGTCGCCATCGCCGATTCATCGATGTCAAACTTCGCGTTGTGATGTGGAGCGACGGGTGACCCATCGGTCTTGGCCGACCCAACGAAGGCGTAGCAGCCAGGAAACCTCTGCCAGACGTACGCCAAATCGTCCGACCCAGTGAGCGGGCTCATCTCGATGACCTGCTGGTCTCCCACAACCTCCGTCGCCACGTCGCGCATCACGGTGGTCATAGTCGGGTCGTTGACAAGGGCGGGGGTGAGCCAATGGTTCTGGACCTGCGCGCTACAGCGGAGGGCCGAAGCAATACCCTCGCTCACCCGGCGGAAGCTCGCCATGAGCCTCTCGCGAAGCTCGCCATCGAAGCACCGGAAGGTTCCCGACATCTCGACGGTGTCCGGGATGATGTTGAAGGCCGTGCCCGCCTTCAAGGTGGTGATGCTCAGAACCGACATCTCGAGGGGTGGCGTCTCCCGACTCACCACGGTCTGCAGCGCGGTGATGATCTGGGCGGCCGCCACAACGGGATCGTTCGCCTGGTGGGGGAAGGCCCCGTGACCGCCCTTGCCGACCACCGTCAACTCGAGGCGGTCTGCCGAGGTCATCACGGGACCGGTGCGTAGGCCGACGGTCCCTACAGGCATGTCGTTTTGCATGTGAACTGCGAACGCCGCGTCCACCTGGATTCCCTCGAAGGCTCCATCCTTGAGCATGGCCGCCGCGCCGCTGAGGATCTCCTCGGCGGGCTGGAATACGAAGCACAGGTTCCCGCGTCGGGAGGGCATCTCCTTGGCCAGGATCGCGGCGGCCGTGAGCCCGATGGCGGTATTGGCGTCATGCCCGCAGGCGTGCATCACCCCAGGCGTCTGTGACTTCCAACTGACCTCTGCCTCCTCCTGGATTGGTAAGGCGTCGATATCGGCGCGCAGCAGCACAGTCTTCCCGAGCTTCCCTCCTTTCATGAATGCGACCACCCCGGTCTTGCCAAACCCCGTTCGGACCGTATAGCCGAGTTCCTCCAGGCGGCACGCAATCAGCCCTGCCGTCCGCACTTCTTGGAACCCCAACTCGGGATGCCGGTGGAGGTCTCGACGGAACTCGACTAAGCTGGGAAACGAGGTCCGCACTTCCGCTGAGATGTTCGGCATGAACGTCTCCTTTTCCAAACGCTCGCGTCACGTGCCGCGACGTCAGTTCACCAGCCCGATCCGGCGGAGGAACGCGGCGTCTGCCGCCATCCCCGGGACCATCTCGTCCGGTAGATTGTGAGGTTCCAGCGAAACTGGCCCACTGTAGCCGTCCGTGCGCAGCCGGTCGGCCAGGCCCGCCCAGTTCACCGCCCCACTGCCGAGAGGGACGCACACCACGTTCCCACCGGCACGGTGGAGCACCCGCTTTGCTTCCCCGTGGATGTGAGGGATCCAACGTGCCGAGTCCTTCGCATGCATGTGAAAGATGTGCAGCCGCACGAGTTCGTAGGCGTAGGGGAACCCCTCGACGCCAGCGTTGTAGTAGTTGTCAGGGTCGTAGTTCACCCCAAACCGAGGATGGCTCACCGCCGTGACGATCGCCATCAGGTCTTCAGGCTGCCGCGTCATCCGGATGATCGAGTTCTCCATGGCGATCCGGATGCCGGCATTGCCGGGCTGTTCCAAAAGATCGATCACGGTCCGGCGGAACGCCTCAAGGCTTTCCGCACGGCCCAGGTCCACACGCTCGACAGCATCATCGAACACCACGATCACGGGTGATGAGAGCTCTCGCGCGGCTCGCATTGCGCTCGCCAACTCTGAGGTCGCGCAATTCACATGCACCATCAGCTTCCGTGACGCGAACGCGTTCTGGACGTTGGCGATCCCGTCTTTGGCAATCCGGCTCACCCCCAACTCGACGAATTGCGCCCGGAGCTGGACCGCGAGGTCGCAGATCTTCTCGACAGGCCAGTGGGGGAACTCCCCACCATTGATTCCGAAGAAAGATAGGGTCATGGTCACTCCTCCGGCCGTTCACGCCAGCATGAGGCCCGGGGTCCGGTCAGCCTCTTCGCAGAGCGCAAAGCGCACCTGCTGCTTCATGTTCTTCGTCGTGCTCCTACACCCGCGGCGCTTGTTGCGAAAGACGTAAGGTGGCCGAGCGCCGCGAACTGGCCAGAGACACGCGTTTGCTTGGGCTCAGCTTCGCAACCGCGGATCCAAGAAGTCCCTGAGAGCGTCCCCGAGGAAATTGAACCCGAGGACCCCGAGGAAAATGCCTACAGCCGGAACGGCAACCACCTGAGGTGCCGCCCGAAGGTAAGTGCGTCCGGTACCGAGCATCGCTCCTAGCTCGGGGGAGGGCGGCTGGGCCCCCAGGCCCAGGAAGCTAAGGCTTGCTGCCATCAACATGTTTTGTGCGCAGAAGATAGACGACTGGACGATGAGAGGAGCCAAGGAGTTGGGAAACACGTGGTGAATCAGGATCCGAAAGTCCGGCCGCCCCAGTGCCTTCGCCGCCTCCACGAACTCGCGGGCTTTCACCGAGAGCACCGCCGCCCGAGTCAGTCGGATGTAATGAGGCATGGTCCAGAAAGAGATGGCGATCACCGCGTTGACCAGGCTCGGGCCGAGCACCGCCACGAACACGATGGTCAGGAGGAAATAGGGGAATGCCAGGAGGAGATCAGTCATTCGCATGATGATCATTTCGAGGGTCCGACCATAGAAGCCGGCCAGGAGGCCGAGCCCGACTCCCACGCCTCCGCCCAAGGCCACCGTACCGAGCCCGACGATCAGAGTCAAGCGAATCCCGTGGATGACCCGGCTCAGGAGGCACCGGCCGATCCAATCGGTGCCGAAGGGGTAGTCCCGACTCGGTCCTTCGAGGCGCAGGCTAAGGTTCGCCTTCATGGGATCATGGGGCGCCAGCCACCCTGCCGTCACGGCGGCCAGGACTATGAAACCGAGGATGGCGATCGCGATAGAAGCCCGGGGCCTACGAACGAACCGAGCCAGGCGCCTCAGGCGATCCTCACCCTTCTGCTTGATCGCAGCCACCTTCTGCCGAATGGCTACCCCATTACCAGGCACGAGAGCCTCCACCCGCCTCAGACCAGTCGGACGCGCGGGTCGATGAACGCGTAGCTGACGTCCACGATCAGGTTCACCAAGATGAACCCGGTGGAGATCACCAGCACGCAGCCCTGTACCAAAGGTGTGTCCCGGGCGCTGATGGCGGATACCACTAACGACCCGATGCCCGGATATGCGAAGACGGTCTCCGTGATCACCGAGCCCCCCAGCAACAATCCCACCTGGAGCCCGACCACCGTCACCATGAGGATGAGGGCATTCTTCAGGGCGTGGCGGCACAAGACAACCACTTCCCTCAGCCCCTTGGCCCTCGCGGTTCGGATGTACTCCTGTCCGAGGACCTCCAGCATACAAGAGCGCGTCATCCGGGCCATGTACGCAACAAGGAAGCTTGCGAGCGTCACCGCAGGCAGGACCAGGTGTCGCGCCGATCCTACCCCCGACGTCGGAAACCAGCCGAGTTTGAAGGAGAACACATAGATCAACAGCAGGCCGGTCACGAAGATTGGTGTGGAGATACCTATCAACGTCACGCTCAAGACGGCTTCGTCCACCGGCGAGTGGTGCCTCACCGCTGACGCGATGCCACCGATAGTCCCGAAGACGAGCGAGAGAGTGAGCGCTGCGGCGGCGAGCCGGATGGTGTAGAAGAGAGCATCCAGGACCTGGGACATGACCGGCCGCCGATCGATCCAGGATGTTCCCAAGTCCCCCCGGATGACTCTCGCGAGGAAGCGCCCGTATTGCACGTACAATGGCTGATCAAGGCCGAACTCCCTCCGTAGCTCAGTCATCTGCTCCATCGAGGCGATGTTGGGCAGGATCATCACGGTGGCATCGCCAGGGGCCAGGTACATCATACAGACAACAATAAAGGTGATCCCCAGCAGCAGGAGGATCATGCCCAGGATCCGAAAAAAAATATAGCCTACCATTCCCGCACCCGGGTCGGGTCCTCTCCATCATCCGGGGACCCGCCGCCTCGCGCTTGCGTTTGCTTTCCCGTGACCCTCTCCTCCCATCGGTCACAACGTGTCCTTGGTCCGTCAAGGCCGGCGAGTCACACCGTCACACGCGCCGGGGCGGCTCGCCGGCCCGGAGGGTTCAGCGACAATCAGGTCGTCTCGGCCCTGCGGGTCACCGCTTCGGGCCCAGCCATACCTTCCGGTAGACGTGTGAGTGCCATTCGTCAGGGTGGAGGAGCATGTCATGGACGTAGTCCCACATGCTCGTGTTCCGATGCATGTGGTAGAGAGCCAGGCCCACGGCCTGGTCCCGGTAGATCCGGCCGAACTGGCAGTAGAGCTCCTTTCGTTTTTCCCGA